>JAHHJO010000334.1:0-2247 GCA_018680275.1 Bacteroidia bacterium | reverse complement strand
GGATAAATCTCCGAATTCTGATGACCTGAAAATATCTACAACTTCAATGACACTTCAATAAAAGTATTCTTTCAGGTCCTTCAAATGAAAACCAAAAGCTACCAATTCAATAAATTCTTAGTCCGGTTTGAACAAAATTCTTCAACAATCCGGATTGTTAGAAATAAGTTAATACAGGTATACTTCCCAATATCAGGCAATCTAACATTGTTTATCCAGTGAAAATCAACTACTTTTGTTGCCCTTATGAAATTCCGCTGGTACCATATATCAATTATTATGACTCTTTTTCTACTGTTGTCATGCAAAACGCATTTCGAACAGATGAGGACGAGTAACGATCCGGTTAAAATCCTGGAAGCGGCAAATGAATATTACGAAAAGGAAGATTACCTGAAAGCACAGGCATTATATGAAGTGATTATCCCATTTTATCGTGGAAAACAGGAAGCTGAAGACTTATTCTATAATTACGCTTATACTTATTATCACCAGGATCAGTTTCTATTGGCAGCACACTATTTTAACAGTTTCAACAAGACCTTTTACAATAGCACGAAAAAAGAAGAGACCGCATTCATGTCAGCTTATGCGAATTACGAAATGTCCCCTAGTTATAAACTTGATCAGGGACCGTCAATACAGGCTATCAATGAACTTCAGACATTCATAAATGCATATCCCAATAGTCCAAGAGTTGAGGAATGTAATGGTCTTATTGATGAAATGAGACTTAAACTGGAAACCAAATCCTATGAACAGGGTAAATTATATTTCCAGCTGCAGAATTTCAATTCCGCGATGACTTCTTTTGAAAACATGCTTAAGGACTTTCCTGAAACAAAAAGAACTGAAGAAGTCAGGTTTTTAATTATAAAATCAAGTTATCTTCAGGCAAAGAACAGTGTCTATGAAAAGACGAAGGAAAGGCTTGACGGTACGGTTTTAAAATGCAATAAGTTTCTCACAAAGTATTCAGAATCTGGGTATTTGGCTGAGGTCGAAAATATATTAGAAAATTGTAAAAAAGAATTAAAAAGATTTACCGATGACGGATATCAAGAATAAAGTTCAAAGCATTGATCCAAATACCAAAGCAAGAAATATTAAAGAGTTGATTAAAAAAACCGATAATATTTATGAAGCCTTGGCCATTATCACAAGTCGTGCAAAACAATTGAATGTTGAGATCAAGCAGGAACTACATTCCAAGCTGGATGAATTCGCAATCACTTCTGAAACAATTGAGGAAATCCAGGAAAACAAGGAACAAATCGAAATATCCAAGTTTTACGAAAAACTCCCTAATCCAACGATCATAGCTACAAAAGAATATCTTGATGGATTCCTGGAACACAGGAAAAGGGAGACTGAATCCCAGGAAGAAAACTAATCATACATTATTTTGGAAGGCAAAAAAATATTACTTGCCATCACGGGAAGTATTGCAGCTTACAAGGCAGCAGTACTCACGAGATTATTGATAAAAAAAGGCGCGGAGGTCAGAGTGATCATGACTCCATCTGCGACAAAATTTATCAGTCCATTAACCTTATCCACACTTTCTAAAAACAAGGTATTTACCGACGTTATTGATGAACATGCCTGGAACAGTCATGTTGAATTAGGTCTGTGGGCAGATGCCATGCTTGTCGCACCGGCCACTGCTACAACCATTTCTAAAATGGCATGTGGTAATTGTGACAATATTGTAACAGCTGTATACCTCTCAGCCAAATGCCCGGTGTTTGTGGCACCGGCCATGGACAGGGATATGTGGCTTCATCCTGCCAACCAGGGAAATATTGAAAAGCTGAGATCTTACGGTAATACCATCATTGATGTAGAATCCGGCGAACTGGCCAGTGGACTTATCGGCCATGGAAGAATGGCTGAACCTGAATCTATCACAGATCAACTCTCCTTTTTTTTTGCCAGGACCCAAGACCTGAAGAATAAAAAAATACTTATCACGGCAGGACCAACTCATGAAGCCATAGATCCTGTCAGATTCATTGGCAACAGAAGTTCAGGAAAAATGGGTGTCGCCCTGGCAGAAGAATGTGCCGACAGGGGGGCTTTGGTTCAATTGATTATGGGCCCGGGGACTGCCAGCTCTGATTGTCCTTCGGTTAAAACTACTCCAGTAAAGTCAGGTGAAGATATGTTTAAGGCATGTCAAAAACATCATGGTGCTGCAGATGTAGTCATCTTTGCTGCAGCTGTTGCGGACTATCGCCCTGCAGA
>JAHHJO010000030.1:0-3082 GCA_018680275.1 Bacteroidia bacterium | reverse complement strand
CCTCTTCCCGCTGCTATCAGCCTGTTGGGATCAACCCCATACTTATCCTGTAATACTCTGACTACTGAAGTCGCCCGTTTGACGCTTAGGTCCCAGTTATCTTCTATACATGAATTTTTAATTGGTACGTTGTCGGTATAACCTTCTACCATCACTTCAACATCAGGTCTGGAGGCGACTATCATTGCAATTTTACCAAGAACTTCTTCTGCACGACCAGTAAGGTTGGAGCTGCCCGTTTTATAAAGCATTTTATCAGACAGGTTTATAAAAACAACTGTTTTGTCCACTTCGATATTCACGTCCTGGTCCTCAATACCTTGTGCAAGGACCGATTTCAGATTGAGTGCCAATGCCAGGTTAATTGAATCAGTCTTCGTCTTGGCTGCCTGCAGCATTCTGACGTATTTATCCCGGTCTTCCAGTTGTTCAAGGGTTTTACTGATATTATCATTAGCAGATTTTGTCAGGACTGTCAAATCTTCAATCTGTGCATATTGCCTGTCTCTTTGGGATTTCAATTCCGTGATCTGCGATCTTAAATTTTCAATTTCTCTCGATTGATCCTCAGAGAGATTTTCTGCTTTTTGCACCTCTTCAAGTTTAAGATTCTCACAAGCTTCCAGTTTAGCCTCTAATTCTCCTTTGCTTATAATCAGTTCCGCGTATTCAGATTCCTTTTTCAAAAGTGCATCCTGGGAAGATTGAAATTTTTTCTTGCCGACACACGCTGTCTGCATAAAAGCAAAGATTATCAATACTGTTATTACATGGATATTCTTCATCTGTAACTTTAATTTATAAACTAACTGAATTTGAATTAACATTATTATTCGATACAAACTTCAAAACGTATAAATCAAAAATGATTCCTATACTTCTTTTGTTACTTATTTTAATATCCGCGTCACAATAATCGTGCCCCTCCGACCACTCCTATTTATTCACTAAAACCACTCAAAATGGAATTCATTAACAACCTTGTAAATACCCTATCAAATCAAGTCGGGACAATCATTCCAGGCGTAATTGGTGCACTTTTAACACTTATCATTGGATTTTTTGTAGCCAAAATTTTTAAGAAAATTACATTAAACTTATTAGGAAAATCAAAATTGGATGAAAAACTGACAAGCAAATTGGGCAGTGGAATTCGGCTTGATCAATTCCTGGCCAAACTGGTTTATTACCTGGTTATCCTCTATACACTGATTATTGTTTTAAACATGTTGGGCGTGACTGGTGTCCTCGAACCCCTGAATGACATGCTCAATAAGTTTTTAAGTTTTATACCAAACCTGATCGCTGCAGGTATTATCTGTTTTGCAGGCTATATGATTGCCAAAATTGTAAGTGAGGCAACGCATTTTGTATCTGAACGGATTGAAAATTATATTTCCAGTAAAGGGATAAGTATGGGGAGTATTAATATTCCCAAATTGATTAAGCAAATCGTATTCATTTTCGTGTTTATCCCAATCCTGATAGTTGCACTTGATACATTGCAAATGTATTCGATTTCAGAACCTGCAAAAGACATGATGGCATCTTTCCTTTCAGCTGTACCTAAAATAGTTGCTGCGGCAATTCTGCTTGGGTTGTTCTATTTTATAGGAAAGTATATAGTTTCATTCATTGTTGAACTTGCAAAAAATCTTGGACTAGACGATTTTGCTGAAGAAAGTGGGATTTCAAAACTCATGGGTAGCAAGTCATTCAGTTCAACACTGGGGAATATCGCTTTATTTTTCGTTATGTTTCTTGGTACAATTGCGGCAGTGGACAAACTTGAATTGACACAGATCAGTAATATATTACATGATGTATTCAATCTGACAGGTAATATTTTCTTCGGTATGATCATCATGTTTGTCGGTGTATTTTTATCAAATAAAGCACAAGCAGCCCTGGCAGAATCAAAGGAAAATAGTTGGATGGCAACATTTGCCAAGTTCGTAATACTCGGCCTTTTCTTTGCATTTGCATTACACACCATCGGTATTGCCCAGTCGATCGTCAACCTTGTCGTCGGCCTTACTTTCGGTGCAGTCGCGGTCGCATTCGCACTTTCATTCGGATTGGGTGGTCGAAAAGCTGCAGGTCGTCAGCTTGATCACATATTCAACAGAATAAGAAACGAAAACTAGACGATTTATCCCTTCATATCTATGGACCGGAACCTTAATGTTCCGGTCTTTATTTTTTACACATATGATTCAAATCATTTGTTGATCTAATTCTTATCATTTCATTAACTGGCTGATAGATGGACTTTTAAGCCATAATTTAACAAGAGGACAAAATACATAATAAGGTTTTTTTTAAGAGATTTCATGTACGTTCGACGAAGAGTCGATTAATTAAATTTGAGCTAATCTTCAGAGAGCTTTCCAATCGGGAAGCTCTTCTTCTTTTAAATGCCTGAATTTGTCCTGATATTCCCGTATGAATTTTCGTCGGAATAATATTGAATCCGTAACTTGATCGAGGCAATCATATTTTCCAATAAGATATAAGCTAATCTCAGGATGAAGAGTAAATCAATTACTTATTGGGCTATTACTGTAGCACTGGCTGGATTTCTTTTTGGTTTTGACACTATTGTTATATCCGGTGCAGACCAGCCCATACAAAAGCTTTGGAACACCTCCCCTCTTTTCCATGGTACTTTCATCATGTCTATGGCATTATGGGGAACGGTCATCGGCGCACTTTTCGGAGGCTGGCCATGTAATGTTCTTGGAAGAAAAAAAACCTTGTTCTGGATTGGTATTTTATATTCTGTTTCTGCAATTGGTTCTGCACTCGCCATTGACCCCTATAGCTTTTCATTCTTTCGGTTTATCGGAGGTATAGGTGTAGGTGCTTCATCCGTAGCTGCACCAATATATATATCAGAAATTTCTCCCAAGGAAAATCGAGGGCGCCTGGTCGCCAGCTATCAATTCAATATTGTTTTTGGTATCCTGATCGCATTCCTCTCCAATTACCTTATCGGTAAATTTATCGGTGGAACTGCATGGAGATTTATGCTCGGTATTGAAGCTTTGCCTGCACTGATATATACATACATGGTTTCACG
>JAHHJO010000122.1:0-3914 GCA_018680275.1 Bacteroidia bacterium | reverse complement strand
GTGTAAGCGTTTTGAATACAGGTACGAATACAATTGCACCCAATCCAAGGAATAACATTCTTTGGCTGCTTAACAACTTCTTGGCATCATCGTCACCTCTAACTTTTTCCAATGAAATTTCTCCTTTAAAAGCTTTCATATTCATTGCAATAAGGGTCGGTACGACCATGCAGACAATGGATGGGATGATCAGGTATTTTATCAATCCAACGACCGAGACCTTTTGGCCGATCCATAGCATGGTGGTAGTGACATCACCAATAGGTGACCAGGCCCCACCGGCATTTGCTGCAACGACTACCATCGAAGCAAACCAGATCCTTTCTTTCTTTTCGTGTATAAGTTTTCTGAGAAGGGTCACCAGTACAATTGTAGCTGTCAGGTTATCTATGATTGCAGATAATATGAATGCCAGTATTGAAATAATCCACAATAGTTTGGCTTTATTCCTGGTTTTAACCCAGCTTTTAAGTATTTCAAAGCCACGATGGAGGTCAATAATCTCGACTATAGTCATGGCACCGATCAGGAAAATGAGGATTTCAGCCGTTTTTCCCAAATGATGAAGCAGTGCATTTCTAAAACCTTCCTCTGCATGTTCATCATGACCCAACATTGAGAATACATGGTCATGCGTGTCTACGACTGAAAGCAAGCCATTATTAAAACCAATTGCAAGTAAAGCCCAACATACAGCACCCATGATAATGGCAGGTACAGTTTTGTCAAGTTTTAAAGGATGTTCAAGAACAATGGCTAGGTAACCTATAATAAAGGCCAGAATTATGATTGCAGTCATATCACTACGAATGTTTTAGAAGCCCCAAATTTAGTATAATATATCGTCCATTCAATATATTTTGTGTATTGATATAACGAAAATTCCTAATAATTAAGAATTGGATTTTCTTCATATTCTGTTTCAGAAGTCAATAGCGTATCATATTTTAAAATAATTTTGCACCATGGTTAGAATCGGAAATACGGAATTAGGGGCATTTCCCCTTTTACTGGCACCTATGGAAGATGTCAGTGACCCTCCATTTCGCGCATTGTGCAAGGAGAACGGCTGTGATATGATGTATACAGAATTCATCTCTGTTGAAGGACTGATAAGAGATGCCCATAAGAGTGTACAGAAACTGGATATTTATGACTATGAACGTCCTATCGGCATCCAGATATTTGGAGCGAACCTTGATTCTATGACCAGGGCTGCAGAAATAGTCGAAGAAGCGCAACCTGAAGTGCTGGATATTAATTTTGGTTGCCCGGTGAAAAAAGTGGTTTGCAAAATGGCAGGTGCGGGCATTTTACAGGATATCCCCAGGATGGTCGAACTAACCAGTGCCATTGTAAAATCTACAAATTTGCCTGTAACGGTAAAAACCAGGCTTGGTTGGGATGACAATAGTATTTACATAGAAGAAGTTGCGGAACGCCTGCAGGATGTGGGTATCAAAGCATTAGCCATCCATGGAAGAACCAGGAAGCAAATGTACAAAGGAGAAGCAGACTGGACGAGAATTGGAAATATCAAGAATAATCCCAGGATCCATATACCCATTTTTGGAAATGGAGATATTGATTCACCTCAGAAAGCCCTGGAATATAAAAACAGGTACGGTGTGGATGGTATTATGATTGGGAGAGCAAGTATCGGGAATCCCTGGATTTTCAAACAAATCAAACATTTCCTGGAAACGGGGGAATTAATTGATTTACCGACTTTGGCAGAAAGGGTAGAAGCAGCACGGAAACACCTGGGCATGTCAGTTGAATGGAAAGGCACCAGGCTGGGTGTACTTGAAATGAGACGACATTATACCAATTACTTCAGAGGATTACCTGGAATAAAACAATTCCGATCGAAACTGGTGACCCAGGATAACCCGGAAATCCTTAACGAGATACTCGATGAGATAGCAGAACATTATGCAGACCACGAAATGGCAGTCTGAAATGAAATTCAATTTTCAACATAAGGAAAAGGAACTGGCTGAATTGTTGTCCAGGGCAGGCGCAGAACTGGGATACCCGGTGTACTTTGTCGGAGGATTTGTCAGGGACAGGTTTCTGAATAAGACTTCGAAGGATATCGATATTGTATGCGTCGGCGATGGTATTGAACTGGCCAGAACACTGGCTAAAAGTCTCCAGATATCCCAAAAGGTGGTAGTTTATAAAAGGTTCGGAACAGCTATGCTCAGGTACAGGGACCTTGAATTGGAATTTGTTGGTGCCAGGAAGGAATCCTATTCCATGGACTCCAGGAAACCTTCGGTTTCCCCGGGTTCATTGAAAGATGATCAAAACAGGCGTGATTTCACTATGAATGCATTGGCGGTATCCCTGAACAAGGATACATTTGGTGACGTGATCGACCCGTTCGACGGAATCAAGGATTTGAATAACGGGATTATCAGGACACCACTTGAACCTGACAATACATTTTCCGATGACCCGCTTAGAATGATGCGGGCTATCAGGTTTGCCAGCCAGCTTGATTTCGTGATCGAGGAAAAAACACTGCTTGGAATCAAAAGAAATTGTCGTCGGATTAATATCATTTCCAAAGAACGGATAAGTACGGAATTAAACAAGATAATTCAGTCGGATAAGCCTTCGATAGGATTTGAATTACTCTCAAAAACAGGACTTCTGAATATCATTTTTCCTGAATTTGAAAGACTCAGAGGTGTGAATATTGTGAATAACATAGCCCATAAGGATAACTATTATCACACTTTACAGGTGCTTGATAACCTGTGTAAAATGACCGATGATCTTTGGTTGAGATGGGCTGCTGTATTACATGATATTGCCAAACCAGACACAAAAAAATTCATCGATGGAATAGGGTGGACTTTCTACGGGCATGAAGTTGTAGGCGTAAGGAAAGTATATCAAATCTTCAAGAGGTTTCGATTGCCATTGGATCATAAGATGAAATATGTTCAGAAGCTTGTTCGTCTGCATCTCAGGCCCATCAGCCTGACCAGGGAAGATATCACAGATTCTGCCATTCGACGGCTATTATTTGATGCTGGTGACGATATTGATGATTTGATGATGCTCTGTAAAGCAGATATTACATCAAAAAATGAAAAGAAAGTCCGACGCATAAAAGAGAATTATGACCTTGTCAGGGAAAAACTTGTGATGGTCGAGGAAAAAGACCGTATCAAAAACTGGCAGCCTCCAATCTCAGGAGATCTGATCATGGAAACTTTTGGAATTAAGCCGTCCAGAACGGTTGGAGATATTAAAGACAGCATCAGGGAGGCTATTCTCGAAGGTGAGATTCCTAATGAATATCAGGCTGCCTTTGATTTCATGATAGAAGAGGCAAAAAAACTTGGGCTAAATGTTCAGAATTAGAATTCTACTTTAACTCTTCCTCTGATTCCCAGACCTGTTACACCAAATACTTGCTCAACATTCGGACGATCAAGGTAATTGACTCTTTTAATAAGATCAAGTCTTAAGAACCTGAATATATTATATACGCCAATCCCGTATTCAATAAAGGGTTTGCCTGGTTCAAGAGAAGTAGTGATGAACTGTCCTAATTCATTCTGGTTGAATTGCAGCATATGGCCATTTTCAGGTAGCCTGGGATCATTGGCATCATCAAGACCACCGTATATACCTTTAAAGGATATGACTTCCTTAAGTTTCAGTTTTCTCAATAGCGGAATCCTGTTAAATACAAAACCGTCGAAAAAGTGCTGGACATTAAGACGTACATATTTATCTGTCACGAATTCAATAAAATTCATGGTGTTGAATGATGTAGGCTGGAAGGAATATGCCTGGTTTGACTTTGGAATATACAAAAGTATATATGGAATCTCTTTACCGAAAACTCTTCCAACTTCCAATTGTACATCAGAACGGCCAACGATGGACAT
>JAHHJO010000329.1:0-2850 GCA_018680275.1 Bacteroidia bacterium | reverse complement strand
GTGTACTTTAATACCATAGCGTGAAAGTATTTTCTTGAATATTTCTGTCGTACCACCATATAGATTACCTTGAGTAATCATTTCATCTCCTGCCTCTAAAACGCTGATGCACAAGGTAGTAACGGCGGCCAAACCAGAGTTGCACATCACACAGAATGGCTTATCGTTCATATCGAATCCTTCAAGAAGAGCCAGTTTGTTCTGTATAGCCGTAATCGTCGGATTACCATATCGTGTATAAACATAGCCTTCTTTCTTCCCTGTGAACACATCGATGGAATCTTCGACATTTTCAAAACTGAATGATGAAGTTGCATTTATCGGTAGTATATGTGCATCACCACTTTGAAATTCCGTCAGTTCCTTGGCGCAGATCGTTTCAAAATCCCAGTTGTTTTCATTTTTCATAGCATTTCGGATATTGTAAATTGAACATTTAATGAAGTGATTATATTTACCTTTGTGCAAATTATCATTTCAATTTGAGTTCAGAAAATAAATATTTGTCCTTGGGATCAATGTACATATACAGATTGATACTGATCTGCATATTATTTTCTTCAATGCAGCTTTCTGGCCAGTCTGAAGATACGATTGCAGTTGATGAACCGAGGGCTAAGATCTTTGATTTCACACTTGATGCAGTTATGCCTGTTCAGACCTTCAATGAAAAGTTGGGCAAGGATATGTTTGGTTTTACTATGGCCTATTATGTTGAAAGAAAATCAAAAAATTATGACTTCTGGGGGTTCCAGTTTGATTATGGGCACTTAGGATCCAGGACCAACAGGTATTTAACACCTGCAAACCAGGGAATCATTGAAGTTGATGAAAGAACAGGCTCCAATTTTGTAGGCTTACATTTCATGTATCGATATTATACACCATTCTTTTTCTGGAAAATAGAACCTTTTGCAGAAGCTGCTCTTGGTACGAAGATGTTTTATACGAACACAACCAGGAATTTCTTTGATGAAGAAGGAAGTTCGGATTTTGATTTTGATGAATTTGATATGAATGTATCCTATGGTGTAGGTATTGGATTTACGGCACAACTTTCGGGTCAGTTTTTCTTTATTACCAAAATGCACTTCTATAGTGGAAACTCTCTGTCCTACCTGGTACCTAAAGACGGAGATGATGAAATTCCAATCAATAATTTTTTTACTGAAACGACCCAGACAAATCTTGTAAGATTGCAGTTTGGGGTATCATACACATTCTTTTAGACACCACAAACATGAATGAGAAAGAACAGTTATTTGAACATATGAAGTTTGTGGCAGATCCGGGTCAGGGTCCTGAAAGAATAGATAAATTTCTCTTTCAGCGCATCGTGGGGATATCAAGGAATAAAATACAAAATGCTGCTGCCGACGGCTATATCATGGTTAATGACAAAGCTGTAAAATCTAATTATAAGGTCAGACCAAATGATGTGATTACAGTGATGATGCCGGAAGAGCCAAGGGAACGAAGAACTGTTCTTCCTGAGAAAATGGATCTGGATATTCGGTATGAAGATGAATATTTGATGGTCATCCATAAGCCTGCAGGCCTGGTGGTACATCCTGGAGTGGGTAATTGGACAGGAACTTTGGTGAACGGACTGGTTCATTACCTGGGGAAAGGTGAGATGCCAACGCTGGCAGGAAATGACTTTGACCGTCCCGGAATTGTGCATCGTATAGATAAAAATACTTCCGGTCTTATGTTGATTGCCAAAACCGACAAGGCAATGACCTTTCTGGCCAAACAATTTTATGATCACACGATAGAACGCGAATATGTCGCCTTGGTATGGGGGGAACCTGATCCGCCTGCCGGCACAATAGAGGGTAATATTGGACGACATCCAAGTGATAATTTGAAGATGTATGTCTTTCCTGAGAACGAAAAAGGGAAAAGAGCAGTCACCCATTATGAGACGATTGAACCGATGTACTACGTCAGCCTGATCAAATGCAATCTTGAAACAGGGAGAACCCACCAGATCAGGGTACATCTGTCAAACATCGGACACCCCCTTTTTAATGATGATAAGTACGGGGGTTCTGAAATCAAGAAGGGAACAGTATTCTCCAAGTATAAGCAGTTTGTTCATAATTGTTTTAATGCAATAGACCGGCACGCATTGCATGCGAGGTCAATCGGTTTTGTGCATCCGGAGACAAAGGAGTTTATGCGCTTTGAATCAGAATTGCCAGGTGATATTCAGGAAGTCCTCGAACGATGGCGACATTATGTGAATCATCAAAAGACCAGGAAATGATGAATCTTGAAAGCAGGATACAGCTTATGGCAAAGCTGGGATCACGGATTCAAAAACCATCAGAATTACGGGATGAGGTGATTCAAAAGGCCATCAACAGGAATCCATGGTTTACAAAGAGGTCTGTGAACCAGGCTTTGGATAATATTGCCGGATGTTTTCTTGATGTTGAAGCTCTTGAGCGATGGAGTTCAGCTTACGACATCAGGGATACAAAGAGATACACTATAGGCTTAATTATGGCAGGTAATATTCCTGCTGTTGGGTTTCATGATATGTTATCTGTATTTATTTCAGGACATATTAATCAAATCAAACTTTCGGATAAGGATAACATATTATTACCTTACGTGGTAGAGGAGTTGATGGCGATAAATCCTGATGTAAGCGAATATTTTCATTTTGTAGATCGGTTGAAAGACTATGATGCAGTCATTGCAACAGGTTCAAATACTGCGGGTAATTATTTTGAGAGATACTTCTCAAACGTCCCTCATATTATCAGGAAAAACATGAATGGTGTCGCGATAATAAATAAAGACATCAGTGATGAAGACCTTGAATCGCTTGGGCATGAT
>JAHHJO010000217.1:0-2066 GCA_018680275.1 Bacteroidia bacterium | reverse complement strand
TTTCATATTCCGGGGTGTTGTGGGGAAGTTCCTTGATTTTACTGAAGAACAGATCATCATTCATTTCAGGATCTTCACTACCAAGTATTTTAATAATGCCTTTATTAGCCCAATAAGGTAGAAGTGAAATGATATCCTGTGTATTTACTTTATTATCATAATAAGCACCGACTTCTGCCGGAGAAAATCCGTCGGGTGGAAAATGTACATCAGAGATTTCTCCAATTTCAATCTTTGATCTTCGTCTGAAGAAACCGATAAACCAGGCTATAAATGCTAAAGGGATCAACCAGGTTTTGTCTTTTTTATAAAGAGGTACAGGTGGAGGAGGTTTGGCAATATAATCTACGGGAAGTTTGATAGCGACTGTAATATTCTCTTCAGGAGAAAGAGGTTTCACCGACTCACCAAAGATATTTACACCATCCCTGGTAATGCTTGCATTCCTTTCGTTTCCACCTGTCTGACCAGTAACAACAACATAATTATTATACCTGATATCTATTTCTTCCGGTAATTCAATAGTATAACTTACATGATCGATCGTGGTATCCCATCCATTGATGACATTATATTGAAAAGCAATATGGTCCTCTTCAAAAATCAGTGTATTGGATACCGTATAGCTCAATTCGTATCGTTGGGGGCCGGTCAGGAATTTGTCTTTATTTCCTATTCGGATGATATTGTCATTTCCTTCTGAAAGGACTTTGTATTCTTTGTCCTTTACGCTGACATTGGAAAGATGTGTGCGTTTTTTTATACCATTTATTTCAATTTTTTTAGGCACATCTCTTTTTATGCCTCTTCTTTCTTCCTCAAAAGTCAGATCAATTATTTCATTGATATCTATACTTCCGTCTTTGTTGATTGAAACGTTGACATCATAGTTCTGAATAGTGTAAGCCTGGCTTTTGAGGTCCTTACTGTACAAAGAAGCAATTACAAAGAGCAGGAACAGGATTCTTTTCATTTGTTTCGAGTTATACAATTCATACATTTTATAACTCAAAATAATTCCCGACTAACAATTTGTTAATCTCTGATGAATTTTGGTGGCTGCCTCATTTTAGTTTTTTGTTCAAAAGCATAGGCAGCTTCAATAAGAGTGCCTTCCGACCAGGCTTTTCCAAAAAAGGAAATTCCAACCGGCAAGCCATCTATAAAGCCCATCGGGCAGGTGATCGAGGGATATCCTGCCCTGGCAGCCGGGGATGAACTTCCTCCTAAAAATCTGTCACCATTGATCAAATCTGTTTTCCATGCCGGGGAGCCTGTTGGCGCAATAATCAGATCAAGCTTGTTTTCATCCATCACCTTGTCAATACCGTTTTCCCTCGTGTTTTCAAGCATTCGCTGCCTGGCTTCTTTGTAATCATTATCTTCCAGGCTTCCTTTTTCGGCAGCGAGCTCAAGAAGATCCTGGTCAAAATATTTTAATTCGATGCTATCCTTTTTGTTAAATTCAATCAGATCATCTATGGATTTGATCTTTGACTCCGGACCCAAAGATTCAAAGTATTTGTTTAAACCATCTTTAAATTCATATAACATCACGGTGAATGAATCTCCACCGGAAGGAGTATCACTTATTTTATTGATTTCTACCAGTTCGGCCCCTGCTTTTTTAATTATATCGAGGGAGTTATCAAAAAGTGCACTAACCCTATGGTGAAAATCCCTGGAGGCATTGAGCACGCCAATTCTCTTTGATTGAAGTCCATCGGGATCCAGGTAAGTTGTGTAATCAGTTCTTACGTTACGCCCTTCGGTCAAAGTAGCTTTATCGGATGGATCACTTTGAGTAAGAGCACCCAGGCAAATAGCAGCATCTTCAACTGTCCTGGCCATTGGTCCTGCGGTATCCTGTGTTGAAGAAATCGGTATGATACCATCTCTGCTTACCAATCCAACGGTTGGCTTAATGCCTACGATTCCATTGGCATTGGATGGACATACGATAGACCCGTTGGTTTCTGTACCTATCGCAAGAACACATAGATTTGCTGATACTGCAACAGCCGAACCTGATGAAGATCCACATGGATTGCGACTCAGGATATAAG
>JAHHJO010000554.1:0-7888 GCA_018680275.1 Bacteroidia bacterium | reverse complement strand
AATGGATATTGCAGCTTGAACAGGCCTCCATCTACATGGCCTTCAAAAGCATGTGGTATGTAAATTCCGGAAGTCCTGAAATGAAGTAAGCCTCCACCAGGTATTTTCCTGATTCTAACCCTGCCGTGCGTCGGAAATCCCTTCTCTGATATAAACGCTTTCATCAGGGGTCTGATTTCAGCTTCATTCGATTGGAAGGGAAAAATATCTTTCGTGGTCACTGTATGATTTATGATATCAGTCTGTGCAAGAAACTCAGATTCAATATAAGTTGAATCTACCTTGACAGGTTCCAGATCAAAAAGTTCATATCCACTTCCCTGTGCATAATTGAATCCCCATAAGATATAAAACCAGTTGATAATCCAGATCACTGCGAGTAAAAGACCATTAAATACAGATTTTACACCCTTCCTGAATGTTCCGCCAAGGAAATAATAAAAAAAGGCTGGAACGACGATATAAATACTTGGTACAGGTAATACTCCAAAAGTGTAATCATGAATGACGCGTATAAATTGAAATAGAAATTTCAGATAAAATACTTCATAAAAACGGCCTGATTTTGAAAACATAAATGCCAGTAATAAAACCAGGCAAAAGGTTAGGACCCCGACTTTTATTCTCTTCCATTGCATTTTTGTAATTTTGGCCGAAACTTTTTAGAACACTCCCTTGTTAAAGATTTTGAATTTAAACACAAAAGTAAAATAACAAAATATGGCATTTGAATTTACAGACACCAACTTCCAGGAAGCCGCAATTGACCAGGACAACCTGGTTGTCATAGATTTCTGGGCTGAATGGTGCGGACCATGCAGAATGGTTACACCAATTATAGAAGATTTAGCTAGTGAATATGATGGCAAAGCAGTTGTAGGAAAAGTAAACGTGGATCATAATCCGGAAATATCAATGAAGTACGGTATCAGGAGTATACCTACTATTCTTTTCCTCAAAAATGGTGAAGTTGTTGACAAGCATGTTGGTGCAACGACCAAGGCAGTTCTAGAAGAAAAGATGACTCCACACATGTAATTAGAATTTATCTTCTAATTTTAAGATATTAAGGCTCTTTTTCAACGTTATGGAAAGGAGCCTTTTACATTAAAATACCATATGGACTTTTTCGAACAATTCGATCTAAAAAAACTTGAGAATCTTGAACTACTTGCAAAGCAGGTTGTAGAAGGATTTATCATCGGTTTGCATAAAAGCCCTTTCCATGGCTTTTCTGTAGAATTTGCAGAACACCGCCTGTACAATCAAGGCGAATCAACCAAAGATATCGACTGGAAAGTTTACGCGCGGTCCGATAAATTGTTTGTGAAAAAATTTGAGGAAGAAACCAATTTGCGTGCCCAGATCGTCATAGATACCTCATCATCCATGTATTTCCCAAAGGAGAGAAAATCAAACGAACTGAACAAACTTGAGTTCAGTGCACTGGCAGCCGCCTCATTGATGAATCTCCTGAGAAAACAACGCGATGCCTTCGGTTTAAGTCTGTTTGATAATGATGTAAAAATTCATACTAAGGCTAAATCCAGCAATTCTCACTACAGACTCTTGCTTACATATCTCAACAAATTGATCGAAGATGATATCGTAGATAAGAAAACTTCTGTCGTCGAGACATTACACCAGATAGCGGACAGTATCCACAAAAGGTCCCTGGTACTGATATTCAGTGATATGCTTGACAGACACGATGATTATGATTCCGTCTTCTCGGCATTGCAACACCTGAAATACAATAAACACGAAGTCATACTTTTCCACGTAAAAGACAAAAAATTCGAGGAAGCATTCGAATTCGAAAACAGGCCCCACGAGTTTATCGATATGGAAACAGGTGAGCGCGTTAAACTCCAGTCAAACCAGATACGAGAATACTACCAGGGTAAAATGCTGGCATTCAAAGAGGCTCTGAAGCTGAAATGTCTTCAATATAAGATTGACTATATTGAAGCAGACATCCGTAAAGGATTTGTGCCTATTCTTGAATCTTACCTGGTCAAACGAAAAAAAATGAGAATTTAGAAAGTGAAAGATCAGAACGATGGCAATAAAAATAAGTGAACTCCCAACAAGGGCCCCTGAAGGAATCGATAAAAAACAAGGTAAAAAAGAACTGGAACGCTTGTCTTCTGAAATTGCTGAGGAGGTCAAGAAAATGTATGCAGGCAATGAATACAATTTACTTGTCGTATTGCAAGGCATGGACTCAAGTGGTAAAGATGGTGTGTCCAGGAATGTATTCAGCAAAGTCAGTCCCACTATGGTCAGTGCGTATTCTTTCAAGAAACCAACCGACCTGGAATTCGACCATGATTTCCTGTGGAGAGTGCACTGGCAAAGTCCTGCAAAAGGCACTGTCAGATTATTTGTCAGATCTCATTATGAAGACATCCTTATCCAAAGGGTACACGGCTGGATAGATGAAGAGAGGGTCAATATGCGTATTGCGGCTATTAATGCATACGAGAAATTACTGGAAAAAGACAATGATACAATCATCATGAAGTTCTTTTTGAACCTTTCAAAAGAAAGACAGAAGGAAAAACTAATTGAACGAATCGAAATTCCCAGCAAAAACTACAAGCACAATGATGGCGACTGGGAAGAAAGAAAGTATTGGGACAGCTATATGGATGCTTATGAAAATGCACTTAACAAATCCGAAATTCCATGGATTGCCGTGCCTTCAGACCAACGATGGTACAGGAATTATTTTGTCGCTCAAAAGGTGCTCGAAAGACTGAAATCGTTAAATCTGGAATACCCAGTTCTTAAAGAAAGACCAAAAATTATCTGAAAGGATGGCAGGTCATAAAATCAGGATTGATAAATGGTTGTGGTCGGTCCGGATTTTCAAATCCCGATCCAAGGCAAGTACAGCTTGCAAGAGTGGAAAGGTAAGATCTGGAGAACAAGTTTTAAAGCCGTCATCATTGATAGTACCGGGACAAACCATCGACTTAAAAAAAGACGGATTCAATCTCAGCTACAAGGTGATCAAGTTGATCGAAAAGCGTGTCTCCTCTCCCCTCGCCGTTGTTTGTTATGAAAACCTTACCCCGGAAGAAGAACTTAACAAATTCAAGGACTGGTTTATAGGTAAAGGACCCAGCGAGCGGCGGGAACGCGGAACAGGCAGGCCAACAAAAAGAGAGCGTCGCGAGATCGAAAGCTTCAAGGAAGAAATTTATCTTGATGACTGGTTTGATTCCGAGTAATATCTTTTAATATAGTTAATCCGGGCCCTTCAAATAAATTCTACACAAATGATGGTGCTACTGTATATTCCTTACTACCGGACTGATAAGTATAAAAACCCTGACCTGTTTTCCTGCCCAGATTGCCTGCAGTCACCATATTAACCAATAAAGGACATGGTGCATACTTTGGATTACCGAAACCTTCGTGGAGTACATTCAGAATAGACAAGCATACATCCAGACCGATGAAATCTGCAAGTTCAAGAGGACCCATCGGGTGAGCCATTCCAAGCTTCATCACACTGTCGATTTCCCTGACACCAGCAACACCTTCAAACAATGAGTACACAGATTCATTGATCATTGGCATCAGTATCCTGTTGGCAACAAATCCTGGATAATCATTTACTTCTACCGGAATTTTTCCCAATGTTTTTGAGAGCTCCATAATCTTATTACAAATTTCGTCGCTCGTAGAATAGCCTCTTATAACCTCTACCAGTTTCATGACCGGTACAGGATTCATAAAGTGCATCCCGATAACTTTGTCAGGTCTTCCGGTAACAGAAGCAATTTTGGTGATTGAGATCGACGAAGTATTACTGGCAAGTATGCAGTGATCCGGCGCATTTGCATCAATTTCCCTAAAAATATTCAATTTGAGATCCAGGTTTTCGGTGGCGGCTTCTACAACAAGATCCGCATCCTTAACTGACTCGATCAATTCCGTGTTTGTCCAAATATTATTAATGGTCTCCTCCTTTCTCGCTTCATCAATTTTCTCCTTTGCGACCATTCGCCAGAGGTTTTTATCTATCGTTTCCAGCGCTTTTTCAAGTCTTTCTTCTGAAACATCTACAAGACATACCTTGAATCCATTCATTGCAAAAACATGCGCAATCCCGTTTCCCATGGTTCCGGCACCAATGACAGTTATATTTTTCATATTTTATTTCTTTGTGGCGAAATTATAAAATACTTTTTAGCTCAGCAGATTTATTATAGCTTCACTTTCTGATTAGAATTTATTTAAATAATAATCACCATGGAATTGATTTGTGAAAGCGGCGCTACCAAGTCCAACTGGGTTTTCCTAAACAGAAATAAAGTCCTTTCCAATATACAATTGGAAGGTATGAACCTGACAGCATCACCTTCCAGTATAAGTGTTCTTGATGCATTCAATGAACGGAATGATCTAAAACCTGATATCGTTCATTTTTACAGTGCAGGAATTTATGGAAGGAATGTACAGGAACTGCTCAAAAATAAATTTCATGCGTTGTTACCCGGCGCAGAAATTTACATGTACAGCGATATCATTGCCGCATCGAGAGCCGTTTCTCACGGGAACACCTCCATAGTATCCATCCTTGGCACAGGTTCAAATTCTGTATTGTTCGATGGCGAAAAAATTGTGCATGCGATGCCTTCTTTGGGATATATTCTAGGAGATATCGGATCCGGTTTTCATATCGGGAAACTGATTGTCAATGCATTCTATCTTGGAAAAATGAGACCAGCAGATGAAACATTTTTCTCACAGCATTATATCCGGGATAAGTCATTATTTAAAAAAGAAATATACGAGTCAGAGAAACCAAATACAGAAATTGCACGTTTCTCATATTTCCTTGAGTCGTCTTCTATGGTATTCAGGAAAAAAATACTTGAAGAGGCTTTTGATTTATTTTTTCAAAATCTGAAGGCAGGTTTAAAGAACAGTAATAATTATAAACTTAATTTTGTCGGTTCGATAGCTTCAGTTTTTCAAGAGGAACTTATAGACATTGCAAATAAATACAACTATCAAATAAAAAACATCGTTAAAGACCCTCTGGAAGGACTGATTCGATATCATCAAAGTATAATTTAACATGACTAACAAAAGAAAAATTGGGGTGCTGACATCCGGTGGAGATGCTCCCGGTATGAATGCAGCTATCCGTGCTGTTGTAAGAACAGCTAGATACCACGGATTTGAAGTTTTTGGGATACTTCATGGCTATGACGGCCTTATCAAAGGAGAAATCCAAAAATTGGGTTCAAATGATGTAGCTAACATTATCCACAGAGGAGGAACAGTACTTAAAACGGCAAGATCTGATGAATTCCGAACAGTAGAAGGTAGAAAAAAAGCTTTTGAAAATCTCAAAAAACTGGAAATTGACAGCCTTGTTGTTATTGGTGGTAACGGAACTTACACTGGTGCCATGCACCTTTCTGAAGAACATGGCGTAAATGTCATTGGTCTTCCCGGAACGATAGACAATGACTTGTTTGGAACAGACTTTACAATTGGATTTGATACGGCAATTAATACTGCTATTGATGCTGTCGATAAAATAAGGGATACTGCAGATTCCCACACCCGCTTATTTTTTATCGAAGTCATGGGCAGACATAGTGGATATATAGCACTTCATACAGGAATCGGTTCAGGTGCAGGGACGATATTTTTACCGGAAACCTATACTTCGATTGAAGACTTCACAAGGTACCTGCAAAGGTCCAGTGGCCGAAAGAAGTTATTTAACCTTATCATTGTTGCTGAAGGGAATAAAAACGGAGGAGCTATGGAACTCGCTAAAAAGGTCACTGAACAATTCAAGGAAATAGATGCCAGGGCTACAGTCATTGGTCATCTACAACGCGGCGGATCTCCAACTGCTTCTGACAGGTTTCTTGCAAGTCGACTCGGATACCATGCTGTGAAAACACTGCTTGATGGAGGAAATAATGTAGCCATCGGTGTCATGAGTAATGAAATTACTAAGACCCCGTTGAATATTGCAATCAAATACCCCAATGACCCCAGCGATGAATTCATTGAAATGGCTGAAGTTTTGGCATCATGATTACAGTGCTCTATTCCACATTTCCTGATAAAGAAAAAGCTACCGAGATTGGACAAATACTGGTCAAAGAAAAGCTGGTTGCTTGTGCAAACATCTTCCCGGTTTCAAGTTATTACAACTGGGAAGGAGGCTTACAGGAAGACGAGGAATATGCCGCTTTCTTCAAGACGTCCCTGGAAATGTCCAGGGTAGCTATTAACCGGATAAAAGACTTGCACCCTTATGATGTGCCAATCATTACGAGTGAAACCCGGTCGGTAAACAAAGAATATGAAGACTGGCTGAAAAAAGAACTTTCAAAAGAAGAATAAATAAAAGTGTTTAGGATTTATTATTTGCTGAGTCGAATCATCTGCGTGTTTATATCGATTTTCATGATTCAAACCGCTTTAGCGCAGACTGACAGATCTTTTCTAGAAGTTCCAGGTTTTACCATGTTTGGAGACAATTACCTGATCACAGGTACGACTGTTACCGGACGAAATGACCTGAGAGCCAGTTCAGATGTGAAATTTCGCATAGGTTTTGCACACAGGTTGTTGGATCGCCCATTGATTTTGGGATTCTACCCTTACGTGACATATCAGCAAAGATCATTCTGGGAAATCTATAAAGAGTCCTCCCCTTTTCGTGAAAGCAATTACAACCCGGGATTTGCTCTTGGCAAAATAGCAGTTGTTGAAGGAAAGGAAGTAGGTATCTTCTTTATCGAACTGGAACATGAATCCAATGGATTGGGAAACGAAGATTCCCGCAGCTGGAATAAGATCTCGTTTAGTTCCAAATGGAAACTCACGCCCAAACTACAAATGGATTTTGATTTCTGGATTCCATTCTTCGTAGATAAAGAATTCAATCCCGACATCCTTGATTATTATGGATTCCAAAGAACAGGTGTATCATATATTATAAATGAAAAATTCTTTGTGAGCTTTGACACACATCTGGCTACAACCGATGGGTTTCGCGGCAATTTCACGATCGGAGGATACTATAACTATAATCCTGATAATGACAGGTATATATACCTCCAGTTATTCCACGGTTATGCTGAAGACCTGGCCACTTACAAGGACATACGTACAATGTTGAGAATTGGCATCGCATTCCATCATAACTACCTCAAGCAGCTGGATGGTCAATTATTAGACTATTAGGTCTTAGAAACTGGACAAGAGAATAAGATTGATATAAAAGCAGTGGGTAGAAATTCTGCTGACATAAACTCATACACTAAAACTGCACATAATAGACATCCTGTTCATTCCTTGGAATGCTCAGCACCTTAAATGCCCCACTCTCGTTACTGCAATGTTCGATCAGGTCAAAAACCAGGCAGGTTTTGGGTAAACCTGAAAATATCAAACTAAAATATGTTTCACCGCCTTCCGTCAGAGTCCAGACAGGAAAGTAACTGATCTTCTCTGCATGGACAAGTTCAGACTTGTGTGGAGAATTTTGGTCATACAGATATGTTGTCGGCCAGATTCGAATGTAAGTCGGGAATAAGCTCTCCAGGATACAATGTACTACAACCTGGCCCTGTTCATGAATTTGATGTTCCAACTCTTCCAGGAGAGAAGGAGATATATTTATTTTGGGTTCTTCAATTAGAATCGATGACATGGAATGAAAAGTACTTAATGGTTAATTCAGGGTATATGTCGTGTCTTCATATTTATGAGTGCTCTCGGTTTAAACAGCAGGCTTTATTAGTATGATTTCATAAAGTATTTATTGATAGCCTACCATTTATTTGGATTGCGCTCAGCTGACAATAAAGCTTATTTGAGGTAATCAGCCTTCACC
>JAHHJO010000499.1:0-4818 GCA_018680275.1 Bacteroidia bacterium | reverse complement strand
GAGGTAAATAATGCACGCAGTTTGGTGAGAACGGCCTGTTTTTTATCTTCATTTTCAGGATCCCCGAGGTAGTCAGAGTATTCAACCGTCCATTCGAAGTCAGGCAAACCAGGAATCAATATCTCTTTCAGGAAATCTTTTTGAAGATCAGTTATACCATTTGGAAAAATACTATTGGTGATCTCGTAAATCAAATCATTGGGATCATATGGATTTGAGAGTTCAGAAATGTATTCCAGGAGATCAATGGTAAGAGCAAAATCACCAATGGCAACATTTCCTGAAACGATCAGGTTCGTAATATTTTGCCTGTTGGCTAAAGTCACTGAATTGATCCAGATGCGGTAAAATAAAGGTGCCTGGTAATAGGCCTTCCAACCGGCCACACCCGGCGGTTCGAAATAAACCATTTCCAAAGTTTCAAATACATTGGTCAGCCTATTCAGGATTCTATATTGTAATAAGAGATTACCAGGTAATTGAACTTTATGATGAATCAGCATATTGAAGAAGAAATCAACTGGATTCTTTATCATTGGACCTACGATGCAGATATTAAAGAAATGGTTGCTGCTTAACAGTGTTTTTAAAACAGGTTCAATTTCATAATTATTATCCCTGATCATAGTGGCCATGGGTTCAATAATATTGCTTTCCACTTCGGCTGAAATATCATAGTATACAAACCACCTGTAGAGTTTTCGTGCAATGAACCTTGAAACCTCTTCCTGTTCAAAAATCATATTGATTAGTGCAATATATTCATCTGGTCCCTGGTTGGAAATGGATTGGTTATTGAACCTGTGTGAGAATACTTTTGTCGATTTGTCGTGAAGTGGGTTAACATATCTCGAACCAGCAGGAATGCCATCACTGTTCCTGAAACCTACATCCCTCCATCCTGTCAGTACTTTGGCGGCAGAAATAACATCATCTTCTGTAAAAGTCGTATAATCATTTGGTCCTGCGAGAGCACCTTTACCGATTGTAAACAGTTCTAACAGCTCTCTGGCGTAGTTTTCATTTGGGGCATTTTGGTTATTCTGATTGCCGTTGAGATATCTCAGCATAGCAGGGTCAATGGTCATTTTTTCAACCAGTGTTTTGAAATTTCCTGTGGCATTTATCCTTAAGGTGTGGTTATTGTGATAAATAAAATTGGGATCCATAATCACCGACAGTTGCGTTACGAAATGATTATGCCAGAAGAGAGTCATCTTCTCCCTGATATTAATCCCGGATTCCATGATCGTTTTCAATATCCATGCGCGTAATGATCTGCGTCGCGATATTTCTTGGGCCTGGAAGTCAAGTTGGTCATTGTTTCTGGGATAGTATGGTTTGTTGATCCAGGATTCACCTATAGGCACTTCAGGATCATCTTCAAAAAAGTAGTTTACTGGTTCTTCAGGCAAAGCTGTACTTTCAAAAAGTGTCTCAATGATTTCATCCAAGGTGCTGTCAGCTGCTTGCCGAATTTGAATGTTGCTTGCTCCAAAAGTCGTTCGCCGTAATAAATGAGCTGCAGTCTGGAAGTTCCACTCTCCTTTAAATTTATCAAGATCATCTGCATTAAATGGAGGTATGGCAGCTGTATTGCTTTGTTTTACATAGAGGTTTTCCATTCGTCTGAGTTAATTATACATAGCTTAGAACATAAAAAATCATCAAGGTTTAATCAGATTTTCAATATTCCTTTTTTAATTATAATCAACAAAAGGTAGAAATGTACTGATCAGGTTGAAATTTTTATGCCAATCCACATACAGATTAAGCACAGCAGTATACTTGCAAATACATAGATAAGCACCAAACTGTATTGTTGTTGTTCCAGTAGTTTTAAAGTTTCTGCGGTATAGCTCGAAAATGTGCTGAACCCACCACAAAAGCCTGTCATCAATAAAAGCTGTAACCTGTTATCCAATCCCTTATTTAGTGTCAGACCAAGAAGATACCCAAGAAAAATACAGCTTATAATATTAGTGATAAATGTAGCCCAGGGGAACCCATGTGTTGTAACTGGCACAAGCCTGGCAATGCCATATCTGCTGAGTGCGCCTAAACCTCCTCCAAGAAAAACATAGAAAAAATTCATAACGCCTTGTATCTTTTTTGGGATTTCAAATGCAGAACAAGGTAAAGGATCAAGGTAAGAAATGAAGCTATGATGAGGAGGAAAATCAATAGGAAAATCGTCCTCATATCTGGAAGGTATAATACAAGAAGAATGAAAAACAGGTTCACTCCAATTAAAATCATTGTTGATTGCATATGTGTCAGTCCACTGCTCAATAACAAATGATGAATATGATTTTTATCAGGTTGAAACGGAGACTTGCCTCTGATCATTCGCATGGCAAAAACCCGAAGTGTATCAAAGAGTGGAATAATCAATATGCCTATGGCTACGCCCGGCGGTGCTCTGAATGCATATTTCGAATCAAGTAATACCTGGTGATGTTCAATAAAATTGATGGCAAGGATACTTGTGGCTAATCCAATGATCAGAGAACCTGTATCTCCCATAAATATCTTTGCCGGCGTAATATTGTAATACAGGAAAGCAATGACAGAACCGGCAAGAGCAAATGAAATGGCAGCCATATCGGCCCGGTCAACAAGAAAAAACCAGGTTCCGAAAGTGATCGAGACAAGGGCACCGACGCTACCGGCAAGACCATCAATGCCATCTATCAGGTTAAATGCGTTTATAATCAATACTATTGTAAGCAGAGTAACAATAACACTTAAAAAGAGTGGTACTTCACTGATGCCGAAAATACCATAGAAACTTGTAATCCGAATATCAGAAAAATAGATCAGTATACCTGCAGCGATAAATTCACCAACCAGTTTTTTCCAGGGTTCGATAGGATCGATGTCATCTTTTGCACCTATAAAGAATATGATAATAAAGGCACTGAGTATGTATTGCAACTCACCGAAAAAAGTAAGTGGTGTCCACAGAACAATTGAGAAAAGTGTACCTGCAAAAATGCCAATGCCACCAAGGGAAGGTGTTGATACGTCATGAGCTTTTCGTTCGCCGGGTTCATCTACAAATTGTTTTTTTCTTGCAATACTGATTATAGAAGGTATGGCAAAGAATGTCAATGCGAAGGCAGTTACAAAAGCAAGTAAGATTTCGTACATTCCAATACTTTAATCCTGGAAAATTTTAATCAAATCCTGTCCAAGTTTTTCGAGGTCACCCAGAAAGCTTTCAAGTATTTTAGGTAGTTCATCACCAAGAAGTTCTGCTATTTCATTCATGTATTCTGTCCCGGAATCCTTAATGAGCTGTTCAATCTCTCCTTTGACATATTTTTTGAATGGATCTTCATCGGCTTCTTCAAGTAGACTTTCAAGTTTTCCATCATAAAGATCAAGGTAAAAATTTAAAGATTTTTTCCAAAAATCCTGTTTTTCCTTAATGCTTAACTCTTCCTGGTATTTTTTGTAACAATTGTTAACAAAAGCTTCATATCGTTTTTCAAAATCAGCTTTGGATTGGACATCAAGTGCATCTGCGGATTCATTAAAACTTTCAAAAAAGGAATCTGTGCTTTTGAGAAATTGGTCTTTGGTAAGGCACGGATCCTGGGTACAGGAAGAAATAAATACAATTAAAATAAAATAAAGAATGTGTTTTATCATTTTATATGATATTGGCTTGATTATATAACTAGGTACTTTTGCTAAATTTAAACGAAATTTGAACTGTACTCTCTAGTTTGTATACAAACCTAGGTTTTTTTTAGATGTTAGATTTAAAAAGCAAGATAGATTTAAAAAATATTCCTGTTCACATAGCTGTGATCATGGATGGTAATGGCCGTTGGGCTAAAAAACATGGCAAACCGAGGATATTTGGGCACCAAAATGGTGTCAAAGCAGTACGAGAAATTACAGAGTCTTCGGCAGAATTGGGTATATCCTACCTGACGCTATATGCATTTTCTACTGAAAACTGGAACAGACCGAAATTAGAGGTTAATGCCCTGATGCATTTGCTGATAGAAACTGTCAGAAAAGAAGTAATTACATTGAATGAAAACAATATCAGGCTGAATGCCATTGGTGATCTTAACAAATTACCCAAGAAAACCTATAATGCACTAATGGATGGAATCGACCAGACCGAAGGGAATACCGGTATGACGCTCACGCTTGCTTTGAATTATAGTTCCCGGTGGGAAATCACCGAAACAGTAAAAACCATAGCTGAGGAGGTCAGGGAAGGAAGGATAAAAACCGAAGATATTACAAATGGCCTTGTTTCATCATTTTTACAGACCGGTGATATGCCCGATCCGGAATTAATGATCCGGACCAGCGGTGAATTCCGGATAAGTAATTATCTCTTATGGCAAATGGCCTATTCAGAATTTTATTTTACTGATGTATACTGGCCTGATTTCAGAAAGGTGCATTTATATGATGCTATTATCGACTACCAGTCCAGGGAAAGGAGATTTGGTAAAATTTCAGAGCAAATAACTACTTAATCCGGGAATTCGTCTTACCATACCGTTATTTCCCATCTTATTAATTAAAGAATCGTTAAACCATAGTAAAAGACAGAATAAAGTGATTACGTTTGCATTCTTTTACAAAGATTTGATACTCTGATGAGTAGAATTATACTTTTCATATTCCTATTTGCAGGCTGTACCGGAATCCTTTCAGGTCAGGAAAAGGATGCTATAAAGACCTATGATTATGCCAACAAGCGTACTTTTAATATTGGTGGCATAGAAATCACCGGAGCTGAAAGCCGTGACAGAAATGCCATAAAATCAATAGCAGGATTAAGAG
>JAHHJO010000288.1:0-3684 GCA_018680275.1 Bacteroidia bacterium | reverse complement strand
GTCTTATTTGCGCTTCTTGTCGAGGCTATACCATATCGTTATTTGATTTAAGTAGCTTAAATCAGGTTAAAAAGCTGTATAATTTAGCATTTGTTTAACAAAATATTGAAAATACTTAAACAAAAGTTAAAAACATGAGTTAGAATACCAAACAAAATCATCAAACATATGTCACATTTTATTTTAGCTACGAACTTACAGCCTGGCGATTACGTTGGATTCACATTCTTCATTGGTGCAATTGCCATGCTTGCTGCGACGGTTTTCTTCTTCATGGAAAGAAACTCTGTTTCTGACAAATGGAAGACGTCACTATTGGTCTCCGGACTTATCACATTTATTGCTGCTGTACACTATTACTATATGAGAGATTTTTGGGTAGAAACTTCAACTTCTCCGACTGAATTCCGGTATATAGACTGGATACTCACAGTTCCATTAATGTGTGTAGAGTTTTATCTTATTCTTAAGGCTTTTGGAGCAAAGATTTCATTGCTTTGGAAAATGATTTTCTATTCACTTGTCATGTTAGTTTTTGGATATTTAGGAGAGGCAGTATTTACTTCTCAAAGTGTATTGATGGCAATATTATCAACTCTTGGATATGCAGGTATACTTTATGAAATCTGGTTGGGATCTGCCAAGAAATTAGCAAACAATTCCAATAATCCAGTTTTGCAGAAAGCATTCACTGCATTGGCTTGGTTTGTACTTGTCGGGTGGGCTATTTACCCGATTGGATATATGGCCGGAACTGAAGGTGGTTGGTTAGCAGGTACGGTTTTAAATGGCAACATGGATATTATCTATAATATTGGTGATGCGATTAATAAAATCGGTTTTGGATTGGTTATTTATACATTGGCCATTTCTGCGACTAAACAAGAAACAGCTTAAATTTAATTAAAAAGCCACTTCATATTGGGAGTGGCTTTTTTCCCTATGCCTGGTCAAATAAAATATCTTTCAATATTGACAGCAGTGATTTTTTTTACTGCTTTTCCTGCATTCTCAGAAAAATATGCAGATGGATTAAGTTTGATCCTGATTCTTCTTTTCGGTATTCCGCATGGTGCTGCAGATCATATCATTTTTTCCAGGATCGGCAAAAGTTTTTACGGCGCAAGGAAACTAAATTCTTTCATTCTTACATATTTATTGCTCGGGCTTGGTTTTCTGTTTATATGGGGAATATCTCCATTAAAAGCACTGATCTTGTTTATTTTAATTTCTATTTATCATTTTGGCCAGGAACATTTCGAATCACTTGATCCCAATCAATGGTTAACTAAGATCAATATGTTTTCCTGGGGTGCTTTTGTCTTATTGTTTCCATTATTATGGCATTCTGATACCACGATCTTTTTTGTTGAGCAAATTGTCTCGACGTCGATTCAACCATTAGATAACACTGTTTTATTGCTTTCCCTAGTCATCATAGTATCTGCACCATGCGTTTCAATTTTTTTACTTTGGAAATCTGGAATTTTAAATACTGAAAGGTTAATCAGTGAACTTGTTCAGATTGCCTTATTGATTGTTCTTTATATAACGACACCGTTACTGGTAGGATTTTCTATTTACTTTGTATTCTGGCATTCACTTCACGCCATGGAAGATCAGTATATTTTCCTGAGAATGAAAACAAAGAATTATACAATTACAAGATACTTCCGTGATATATTACCTCTTTCAATAGTTGCTATCGCTTTTGTAAGCATATTGGGGTTTTATCTGATGAATCAAACAGGTTATAATCTATTTTCTTTTGTATTCATACTTATAGCTCTCATAACTTTGCCTCATATATTATTATTTGAGAAACTATATGCTGCAAAAAATGCTCAGCCAGTTTAATAAACTGTAATCATCAATCCTTTCTTCAGGCTTGTCCTGAATCAGAATTATACAATAGGTACCATACTTTTTTACTGAAGTAATAAATACAACAGTACAATTAAAGGAAGAGTCAACCAACTCACTTTTTTTTAATGAACATAATTCTCCACTTCTCACCAGAAGATGAAAATTACACAAGTGCATTCTCAATATTCGAATCCAGTGTAAATAAGCATGCTGTTCTCAGTTTGTTTGGTATTTCCTGTAATCGATTAAGATCAAGATCTTCTTTGTCAGGAAGTTCCAAAATATTGAGATCTGCAGAAGGTGCCATGGACCACATTGAAGGAGTACGTTCCAGGATATGAATTTGTGTGTCTTTAGGCATCCGGGTAAGGATACGCATGTTATTGAGTTCTTTTATGATTTCTTCTTTTTCCAGGGAGCTGTCTGCCCTGACAGTTTTTATGATATTGAGTCTTGCATTCCAGTTTTTCCTTATGATAAGTGATGTGAGAATCGCCAGGTCGTTGTTACCCAGGTCAAGTTTTGTTTCCCAGTCTTCAGGTATGACATCAAGCCATACATTGATTGTTTTTTCAATACCTAAACCTACACTTTCGAAGGTGGCTAAAAGTACAAGTCCCCAGTTCCGCTTCTTGGTTTCATTGATGATGGGAAGGTATTTATCCTGCAAGCCTTCTTTTTTCTCGTCAAGTTTAAGGAAGATGGTATTGGGTTTGAAGAATGCTGTTTCAAGGGCCTGCATACTTATACTTACCGTCTTACCGAAATCGGCACCATCCACAAGTGTATAGGATGAAGATATTTTTGCCTTTTTGAAGGAGTTGGTGAGTTCAGGTAAATACTTTCGTAGTCTTTCTTCTTCTCCACCCAATAGCATGCCGAGTACTTTTATAGATCCCCTGGGATATGTCAGGGCATAGATCAACCTGTAAGCCCCTTTGATTTCTTTGGGAAACTCCACCGGTATCAGCAGTTCCGGTTGCCATGCCCTTGCTTCTTTACTTGGTGAAAGGTCATTTGAAATTTTTGTAGCCCAGTCTGCAATCGCTGTAAACAATCCGCTCCGTACATCTCCCTTGGTTTTGATCAGTACTTTTTTCAGGAGTGCTGCATAGAATGTAATTACAATGGCAAGGGCTATCAATGACACAGTCGAATTAATAATAAACATGACAAAGAAACATCCAATAGTTCCAAGAAGAGGAACAATAATTGGAACCTTCAAGGTGGGTCTGAAGCTTGGAAGCCCGAGACTTTGTTCGATCAGAACAACCACATTTATCATCGCATAGGTGATCAGAAAAAACATGGTTATCCAGGGAGCAATTGCATTGAGGTCTCTCATGAGTAATGAGATAATGACAACCAGGACAGAAAAATATATGGCATTTTTGGGTTCGCCGTTCTTGCCGATTTTGGCAAAGAATTTACTTTTCGGCAGGATGTTTTTTTGACCTAAAGCGAGTAATATGCGTGGAGCACCCACCATTGAACTCAATGCCGAAGAAAATGTAGCTCCCAGCAGCCCGGCGATTACAATGGGTTTCCAAATGGCCTTATCTATAAATATGGTATACTCGCTCACCAACTCCTCGGGTGTGGCAATGATTGCAGCCACAAATATCAATCCTACGTAAATCAATCCTGTAAGTACAACTGCTATCAATGTGCCATAGGGTATGTTTTTTCGTGGGTTACTTAATTCACCTGACATATTTACACCGGCCATAATCCCCGTCACCGCAGGGAAGAAAACAGCAAATACGGTCCAGAACGTGGTTTTATCAAATCCCATGATATTTCCCGTAGAGGGATCAT
>JAHHJO010000370.1:0-4645 GCA_018680275.1 Bacteroidia bacterium | reverse complement strand
ATCCTGCTTGAAGCTTCCTTAACCAATACTTGCTCGCTTACAGTTTCATACTGCGCAGGTACTTTCCTGAGGGTTGTATGTGCATCCTTAACGAGTACTTGCTCGCTTACAGTTTCATAAGCTGCTGGAACTTTTCTCAATGTAGTATAAGCATCTTTAACCAATACTTGTTCTGTTACTGTCTCATATTGAGCAGGAATTGCTTTTAAGGTCGTATATGCATCTTTTACCATGACTTGCTCAGTAATAGTTTCATATACTGCAGGTACTTTTCTAAGCGTCGTATAGGCGTCTTTGACAAGCACTTGTTCAGAAACTGTTTCATATTGAGCCGGTACAGCTTTCAGTGTCGTGAAAGCATCCTTAACCAATACTTGCTCAGTTACATTTTCATACTTTGCAGGAATGACTTTTACAACATCGTAAGCTTCCTGAACCAATACCTGTTCTGATACAGTTTCAAACTGTGCAGGAACAACGCTTAATACTTTGAAAGCATCTTTAATAAGAACCTGTTCTGTAGCCGTTTCAAACGCTGCTGGAACAGCAGCTAATGCTGTTGCTGCTTCTTTGGATAATACAGATTCCGTAGCTGTTTCAAATGCTGCAGGTGTAATTCTTACAGATGAAGAACCATCATTAACCAGTACCTGTTCAGTAGTTCTCTCAAATCTTGCAGGTGTAATCCTGACATCTGAAGAGGGGTCATCAGCTCTTACTTCCTTTGTAGCTGTTTCAAATCTTGCTGGAACAACTCTCAATTCTGCGCATCCTCCATCATCATAGGCGCTAACTGATCCTTTTGAATTTGCTGAAGTTCGACAATCAACTGTAACAACTTCTTCAGTACTTGTCTGAAATTGAGCTGGAATAATCCTCAAATCAGAAGATCCGTCATTTGTCATAACTTGTTCAGTTGCTGTTTCAAACTGTGCAGGAACAATTCGTAAGTCGGAAGAACCATCATTAACCATGACTTGTTCTGTCGCGCGTTCGAATTTTGCAGGAGTGATTTCAACTTTTGAAGACATATTCCGGGTCATAAATTGCTCGGAGACTGTTTCGTATTGATCTTCTATCATACATTTAGCATAACACTTCCCAGGTTCTTGAGGCATGCCTTTTTCAGGAGGCGTAGATTGGGCGCTAATAGATAAAGAACCAAATACGAAAAATAGTGTGAAAATTAGACTTAAATTTTTCATAATTGATTTAGAAATTTTATAAGGTAACGTCAAAATAAATTCATGTTTTAAAAATGACCACAAAGATACGTCAATACACACTCAAATGCCTGTTTTTAACAGGGATAACAGATGTAATATTTCGTAATCTGTTGGACATTAACAAGAACATCCAGGTGACCAGAGATCGGTTCTACAGTGCCGTTTTTGGAGAGGATTTTTATTTCTTCATGGATATTGTCATATGCCTTTGAAGATTCCTGACCCTGTATTAATAATTGATCGACTGTCTGGTCATCCAGTTTGTACTTAATTGCAACTTTTTGACGAATAGATTCTATTAAGTCACTATTTAAAGGTGAGTTCTCAATAATTACTTTGAACAGTCTTCTATCCAGGATTCCGTTCGATAGGATTTTGATGATTGGATCACTACTTATTCTATTGATTTTTAATGAACTATATATGTCAATATCATCTAATGTAAGAAAGTGTTCCAGGTAGTTTTCTTTGTTAATTTTTCCTTTATTAATGTTGTCGAAGTATGTTTTTAGGCGGCATTCCTCTATAAATTCGGGATTTTCTTTCACCAGGTACTTGAATCTCAGGACAAATGATTTAAGCATTTGTTCGGAAGCAAGTGATGTTTTATGGAGATAAACTTGCCAGTACATGATATATCGGGCGACGATAAATTTTTCAATTGAGAATATGCCCTTTTCCTCGACAACCAGCTCGTCATCGGCTACATTTAACATAGAAACTATTCTTTTGTAACCTATGACACCTTCTGCAACACCAGAGTAATAACTATCTCTTGTCAAATAATCCATCCTGTCCATATCCAGCTGGCTTGAAACAAGTTGGGTCAGAAATTTTTTCGGATAGCTACCATTGAAAATAGAAATGGCCGTATTCAATTTACCTTTGAATTCATTATTCAGGGCATGCATAATATCAAGGGAAATTGTTTCATGATCCTTTTCAACAAGCACATGCTCAAGTGCATGGGAAAATGGTCCATGACCAATATCATGGAGCAGAATGGCCAGGCAGGCGCCTGTATATTCATCCCCGGTGATATTTACATCTTTGGATTTCAATATGTCAAGTGCAGTTGTCATAAGATGCAAGGCACCGAGGGCATGGCTGAATCGACTATGATTGGCACCCGGATATACATAAGTTGACAAACCCATCTGGGATATTCGTCTGAGCCTTTGAAAAAAACTGTGATCAATGAAGTCATAAATGATTTCATCAGGAAAAGTGATCAGACCATAAATAGGGTCGTTTATTATTTTTCTTTTACTCATGCAACTTTGTACTAGAATCCAATTGAAGATCGTTCGATAATGAATTATATTACACTAAATCTATATCTAAATAAACTAATGCATGACAAAAGTAAGAATCCTTTGGGCCGATGACGAAATAGACTTACTCAAACCACAACTATTTTTCCTGGAAAAGAAAGGTTATGAAGTCATAGAAGTGACCAATGGTCATGATGCCATCCAAGCCCTTTCGGAAAATGATGATATAGAATGTGTATTCCTCGATGAATCCATGCCAGGTATAACCGGTCTTGAAACACTTGAGAAAATCAGGGAAAAAAATAAGAATATTCCCATTGTCATGATTACGAAAAATGAGGCGGAAGACCTGATGGAACAGGCCATTGGATCCCAGATTTCCGATTATCTGATCAAACCTGTCAACCCCAACCAGATTTTACTTTCACTTAAAAAGGTCATTGACAATAAAAGGCTGGTTAGTGAAAAAACGGCTTTTGATTATCAACAGGAATTCCGAAATATAGCTATCGAAATCAACAGCGGTTTGGACCTGGAGTCATTTAACAGGCTTTATGACAGAATTATTGGCTGGGAAATAAAACTTGATGCATCTGATAATGAACATCTCAAAGGCATCCTTGAAATGCAAAAAAAGGAGGCCAACCGAGAGTTTAGTCGGTTTGTAGAAAAAAATTATGCCGGGTGGATCCAGGATGGAGATGGACCAGTACAATCTCATCGTCTTTTCAGAAAACATCTGTTTCCAAACCTCTCTTCCAGCCGAAGCAATTTTGTTGTTCTTTTTGACAACCTGAGACTTGATCAATGGAGGATCCTCGAACCGATTATTTCACAGCAATTCAGAAAAAAGGAAGAGCATTATTTTTATTCTATTCTCCCTACTGCAACGCAATACAGCAGGAATGCCATTTTTGCTGGAATGCTTCCATCTGAAATTCAAAGAACTCAAGGTCAATACTGGTTAAACGATAATGAGAAGGGTGGTAAGAACCAGTATGAGAAGGAATTGTTTGCAAACCAGATTAAAAGAACAGTTGCCCAGGATATAAAATGGGATTACATAAAGATCAGGAATATCAATGATGCCCGGGGACTCCAGGACAATATTCTTAATTACATGAATAATGACCTGACTATCATCGTCTATAATTTTATTGATATGCTTTCCCATGCAAGGACAGAAATGGATGTGTTGAAGGAACTGGCAGCTGATGAAAAAGGATACCGCTCATTGACAAGGTCCTGGTTTGTTAATTCGCCTATTTGGAATGCCCTCCAGGTTTTAGCCGAAAAGGATATCAAACTATTTGTGACGACAGATCATGGTACAATTCGTGTCAATCAACCTTCTCGTGTAGTTGGTGATAAAGAGACAACGACCAATTTGAGGTACAAAGTAGGTAAGAATCTGCGTTTCGAAAAAAACCAGGTCTTGACCATTAATGAGCCAAAATCAGTCGGATTGCCAATGCCGAATTTAAGTTCAAGATTCATTTTTGCCAAAGAAGATTATTTCTTCCTGTATCCGAATAATTATAATTACTATAATAATATGTACAGGGATACATTCCAGCATGGAGGCATATCAATGGAAGAAGTAATATGTCCATTCATTGTCCTGGACTCCAAGTAGATTATTCCGAAGAAGCCAAATACTTTTTGTGGGCTCTAGCTGAAATGAAAATGCTGATTTCATAAAGGAAGATAATCGGGATACCTATAAGGAATTGTGTAGTTATATCCGGTGGCGTGATGATAGCAGCAAGCAAAAATATCATCACAATGGAATGCCTTCGATAGGTACGCATAAAAGATGGAGTCAGAATGCCGACAATGGAAAGGAAGTAAACGACGATCGGCAATTCAAATAAAAGCCCTGTAGGTACAGTAAACATTGTCATATAACTCACATAGGATGCAAGTGTAGGACTGCTGACAACTTCCGGGGAGACAGAGTACCCAGCAAGGAATGTGATTGCAAAAGGTGATATAACATAATATCCAAACAGTACACCCGTCAAAAAAAGTAAAGAACAAATTGTGACGACACCACGTGCAGCTTTCTTCTCATTTGGGTATAACCCAGGCTTGATGAATCGCCAGATTTCCCAGAATGTATATGGAAATGCAAGAATAATTCCG
>JAHHJO010000433.1:0-5809 GCA_018680275.1 Bacteroidia bacterium | reverse complement strand
ATATCCAATATCGACGACCTTTTTAAATGCTTTCCAGTCAAGCAGACCATAATCTGATACATCAGGGGCAACAAGGAAGTCTACTTGTTTTTCAGCTTGTTTTTGTTTTTGGTAACTATTGGCCACTGTGCTTTGCATAATGGTCTCTACCATAGAAGGTATCCTGTATTCAGGTTTGGATTTTAAAACGCCATACCTGAATTGATCTCTGACTGTCGGAATATCCTCATGCAATGTGTTTGACTCTTCTATGCTCAGAAAACTGACACCAATGATCTTTTGTATACCGGCCCGCACCATTATATCAACAGGGAAGTTGTTGAAAACACCTCCATCATAAAGCCATCTGCCATCTACAGGAATCGGCGGAACAATACCAGGCAAGGAACCACTGGCCCTAATGGCCTTGAACATGTTTCCACTTTTATGAACACAAGGACGAAGATTATACAGATCAGAAGAAATACAGTAAAACGGAATCCAACAATCTTCAATATCATTGGCCAGGTAATACTTCTTTAGTATTCGGTCAAGATTCACTCCCCTGATAAATGAAGCATAAGGCACAGGATTATAATCGCTCGAAGGCTTACTGACAGAGATTTCTTTGCAGATGTCGTATATCATTTCAAATTCCCAATCGAATCCCATAACTCCCCCAAGGAAAGCACCCATACTTACACCACCAATCATATCAATCTCCAGCTCAGCTTCTGTAATGGCTTTCCACACCCCTAAATGAGCCATACCCCGGGCTCCACCTCCTGCAAGAACCAGACCCGTGGTTTCCTGGTTTAAATGACGCATAAGACGCCTGAAGTCCCTGGAATTTCCTTTCCTTATATGGAATATATTATCAGGTGTCAGATCTCCTGTTAATTCATTTGTATTACTTGGTAATCTTGATTGTGCAGGATGTAGAATTACGACAGAACTTTGAGCTAAGGTTTCTTTGGAAAACAAGTCATCAATATTCAAAGATCCACCATTCCCTGCTTCAAACAGAATGAGTAATTCATCTGCCTGACCCAGGCAGAATTCTGTCCAATCTGTTAATTGTCTGTCAGCCAGAAAAAATATCAATTCATACTTGTTCGCCAAACGGGCAGACGCACGAATCCATGAAGCCTGTGTGTGTTCCTTCTCTGGAACCCGGAGTTCACTTTTATCCTTAACGATCAGTACACGATTATTTTTGAAATGGACTTCAATTTGATTTATCAAATGATTTGTATCCACTTCATTACTACCGGGATATAATACAACATTCCTGATCATCCTGGTTTGCCTTTCTTTCGGATGAGGCTGCAATCGTTGAATAATCATTCTGGATAAGCTGAGACCGATAGCCGGGTGCCTCAGGTAAAGCGTTTCGAATTCTTGTTTTGAAATTGAAATAAGATGACTGTCACGCAAGGCTACGACATCAGCATTCCTTTCTGTCTCGGAAATGAGGGCCATTTCCCCTACTATCTCCCCTTTGAATAATTCCTTGAGTTTAACTTTTTGATTGTTTAGCTCCTGCTGTACACTCAGTTTGCCATGGATAACTATGAATAATTCTCCGCCTACATCGCCCCTTTTAAAAAGACAATCACCTGATTTCATTCGGAGCCATAATGAATGACTAATTACAGACTCTAATTCTTCTGAGTCAAGATCACCAAACACAACCCTGAGGACCGTTCTGACATCATCAAGCATGTTGGCAGGTATGGTGTGGCTTGGCTTCATGAGGTGTTTTATTGACTGGATAAAATAATCAATAATCACCAAACACTATTCATTCATGTGCCAAAAGAACATTCAATATTTATGAAAGATTCAAATAGGCTTTTGTTGATTGAGGCCAGACAGATCAATAATTGACGGGATACACAATATAAAATTCCAGAAATTAATGAGTATCTTGATTCAAACAAAACACAAGAAAATGGATTATAAAGCCACGATCACAAAACTTTTAATATCCTTATTGGTATCTCCGATTGTCGTATATATTTTCCTGGGTATTGCAGGATTAGCTGGTTCAACCTATGAAATGACTAACGGTGAAACATTCATCATATGGTTGTTAATGGCTGTTGTGATCAATTTGTCTCTGACAAAGAAGTAATATCAATTACATTTGGAATGCCCGCATTGATTGCAGATCAGGCATCCTTCACTATAATGTAATCCTCCCTTTTCTCCGCAGGATTCACAAGCTGCTTTTTCAATGGTCGTTCCATTGGGAATAAAACTTTTTAATGCCCTCGTGACACCATTGGCCCATGAATGTATGTGTGCGTTTTCATGATTTAGCCTGGAAACAAGATCCACAACAAACTGAATAGGCATACCATGTCTTAACACGCCTGAAATAAGTTTTGCGTAATTCCAGAATTCCTTGTTAAATGATCTGGATAAGCCTTCAATCGTTGTTTTATATCCTTCCTTATCTGTGTATTGGAAATCATACCTGTTTCCATCGGTAGTTTTGGCTTTAAGAATTAATCCCGAATTGATAAATGCAGGTAGACGAAAAGTATCTTCAGCACGACCGGTAAATATTTCGTATGGTTTTCCGTCCAGGACACCGACGACTGCAATCCATTTCTCGTCAAGATTATTAAAACGCATGACTGTGGCTTTAAGCTTTTTTGGTCGCTTGGGTGGCCTGTTGATTTCAAACCCCTTGGTCTTACTTTTTTCATTATCTGATATCAAAACGCCGTCCCTTGATCCATCACGATATATTGTAATGCCTTTGCATCCGGATTTCCATGCTGTAATCATCAGTTCATTTACCAATTCAACCGTAGCTTCATTGGGTAAATTGACAGTTACACTGATAGAATGATCCACCCATTTTTGAATTGCCCCCTGCATTTTTACTTTCTGAACCCAGTCTATTTCATTTGAGGTCGCAAGATGATAAGGAGATTTTACGATGAGTTTTTTCAATTCATCCTGGGATAATCCCGAAGCTTTTGAAATATCAATCGACCGTGTCTTTAACCAGTCCAGGAACTTATGATGGAAGACATTGTATTCCTCCCAGTGATCCCCATTTTGGTCAACAAAACTGGAAACCGATCGATCTTCTTGTGGATTGATTTTCTTACGTCTTTTATATGAGATCAGAAATGCAGGTTCAATACCAGAGGATGTCTGACTCATGAGACTTGTCGTACCTGTTGGTGCAATGGTCAATAGAGCGATATTTCTTCTGCCAAATTTTTCCATTCTTTCGTATAACTCGGGGTCAGCATCCTTGATCCTTTGTATAAATGGATTTTGATGTTCACTGCCAGAATCATAGATTTCGAATGCGCCTCTTTCCTTTGCAAGGTTTACCGAGGAAGAATACGCATTTAAAGCAAGGCTGCGATGGACCCGGACAGCAAATTCAATCGCCTTATCTGAACCATATGTCATCCCCAAAGCCGCCAACATATCTCCTTCGGCTGTAATCCCGATACCCATTCTCCTGCCTTCAATGCACTTCTTTTTTATTTTCTTCCACAAACGCAATTCCGTTTGTTTGATTCTGTCCTGTTCCGGGTCTTTGGTAACCTTATCAAGAATAGAATCTATTTTCTCAATTTCCAGGTCTATTATATCATCCATGATGCGTTGTGCAAAACCTGCATGCTCACAAAACTTGTCAAAATCAAATGTTGCCTCGTTTGTAAAAGGATGATCTACATAACTATATAAATTGATTGCAAGTAGTCTACAGCTATCATACGGACATAAAGGGATTTCTCCACATGGATTAGTTGATACTGTTGTGTAACCATGATCACTGTAACAGTCCGGAATGGATTCCCGGATAACAGTATCCCAAAACAGTATACCAGGTTCTGCTGATTGCCAGGCGTTCTTCACCAATTTATTCCAGATTACTCTTGAATCTTTGTTGATTCTGATTGCCGGGTCAACGCTCCCTATCGGGAAACTTTGCTGGTATTGTTGTCCGTTCTCCACAGCTTCCATGAAACGATCGTCAATCTTGACAGAAATATTAGCTCCTGTAATTTTTCCTTTTTCAAGCTTCGCATCGATAAAGTCTTCAACATCCGGATGCTTTACGTCAATTGAAAGCATCAGAGCACCCCTCCTGCCATCCTGGGCTACTTCCCGTGTGCTGTTTGAATATCTCTCCATAAAAGGAACGATACCGGTGGAGGTCCTGGCATTGTTCTTCACCGGGCTGTTGAGCGGCCGTATATGTGACAGGTCGTGGCCGACGCCACCCCTTCTTTTCATCAATTGGGTTTGTTCTTCATCGGTTTGCATAATCCCACCATAGGAGTCTGCATTATTTCCAATGACAAAGCAATTCGAAAGTGAGGATACCTGGAAGTTATTGCCTATTCCAGACATAGACCCTCCCTGTGGAATTAGATATTTGAAATCCTTAAGCAAATCATAGATTTGCTTCTCTTTCATTGGATCAGGATATTTTCTCTCAATCCTGGCTATTTCAGAAGCCAGGCGTTTGTGCATATCGTCGGGGGATCTTTCCAGGAGATCTCCCTGGAGGTTCTTCAGGGAATATTTGTTGATCCATACATTAGCAGCCAACTCATCCCCATTAAAATATTTAAGGCTTTGAGTCAGCACTTCTTCTGAGGTATATATTTTTGACCCGGATATATCATCCAGGTCAATTACTTCTGCTTCTGCAAATGTTTCCTGGGTGTTTGAATTAACTTGAGTGGTATCGAATTTCATCTGACTATTTTAAAACAGATTACAAATATGTGTAATATGTTTTTAATATCAAATGAAAGAAAACATTTGTGAAAAATAGTTTTCAACATTAAGTGGAAAAGTTTTTTGAACTGGCTGAATAAAGACTTTATAAAATTGGATTTGTTGTCTCCTTTCTAATCCATGACACTACTTGGGTACTTTCCTGGATACAAAAAACAATCTGTATTCTTGTGTATACTTCTGCCCTTCCAGCTCAAAAATAAAAGTCGCATCCCCTTCTTTCGATTGTCTTTGAAACAGGATGTCCCAGCTTCCTTGCTCGCCCGGATTTAGTTTTTCATTTCCAATAACCCAATCATTAACATATTGCTTACGATCTTCAATAGAGCCAATAAGCACCTTGAAGTTATCATTATGATAAACTATGTCACTTATAAGTTCAGAAACTGCATCTGCTTCAATTATATCGGTGCCAGCCAGAAAGACACCTACACCGAAAAAAACTACACCTAAAATATTGCCTTCTCGTTTCCTCTTTTTTGCTTCCTTATGATCACGTGCCAGGTTATTTATCAATTCCTCTTTAGATAAAGGATTTATGATAAGTACTTCATCGTTTTTATTGCTTCGAAATATTAATTCAATATCCTCGTAGGAAAATTCTATTACCTTCTCACTATTGTTTTGCAGATCCATTTCAAAAATGAGATATTCGATGGCATTATCTGAATAGTAACTTTTGAATAAAATGACAGAATCTGTCTCTTGATCTTCCCCGAGATATTCAATCTTATTTGCATCGACCAGAATGATCGTTTGGTAACAGGAAGAAAAGAATAAAATAGCTGGAATTATAAGCAGTAGTATTCTAATCTCTTTCATAGCCAGGGTTGTCTATTCACTGCAATTTATTGTGCCATTATATAATGTGCAGGGATTTAACAATAATGCAAAACTGAAAATTAAATTTTTGCTTTCTCCTGTTTATTTAATACTTATCAAAAACGAAATAATAAGCCCGCTAAGAAGTAGAACAAAAACAGGAATCAGTGATCTTAGCAGCTTGATTAAAGCGCTATCCGGAGCCATCTTGTTCAATTCTTTT
>JAHHJO010000238.1:0-4755 GCA_018680275.1 Bacteroidia bacterium | reverse complement strand
GTTTTCTTTCAAGATAATAACCCTGTTAAAACTTTTCAATTGATGTATTTAAGGCTGAGAAGGGTTTTTGACTTTCGGAACCAGCAGTTTTCTGCAATAATCGATTCATTAACTTTAAGAATTATTTTACCAAAACAGCCCTGGTTTCTGCTTGATTCAATATCATTCCGATGTATCGATCATCACTTGTGATCTTTTTGAAATCATTATTGACTTGAAAGAGAATTCACCTTTGAAAATACCTTGAGATCTTCTTCCAATTGAAATATATGATCGTGCTGAGGCATAATAATTCATTTGATGCATCTTCTTTATTTTTTAGAAAAGACTGTTTTTAAACTTTAAAGCTTTGACATTTATTTACTTGTAAAAAATCAGTATATTGATATATTAGTATGCACATTAAAGTGCGTGATTTGCGATATTATAATCTCTACACAAATTCCTAGATATGAAATCAATATCCTTTTTGTCATTGGCATTAGGCCTAATATTCTTTAATGGTTCGATTAATGCCCAGTCTGAAGCCATAAAGTTTCTCGAAGCTTTTGATACTGGAAAACTTAATAAGGTAGAAGTTCATTTTGACAATTATGACTGGAGAAGATCCGTATATAATACGCACGAATTGGTAGAAGCGGAAATCACCATTAACGACAATATCTATGTTCCCGTTAAAATAGCCAGAAAAGGGAATTCATCCAATTTCAATACGATGGGACGGGACAAGATACCTTTCAAGGTGGATGGTCCTAAAAGCTTCAACTTCAAATTGAATAATAATTACCGGGACTATAGCATGGGTGCCCGTGAATATATTGCATATCGGATGCACCGCGAGTTTACTGGTATTGGTTCAAATGTAGCTCCTGCAGAATTGTATATCGATAAAGAATTTTATGGTCTTTACCTGGTCATAGAAGACATCAACAAAGCATTCTATGGATCCCATGTTGGTGGTGTTGATGAGAGAATCAAAGCAAATCCACCGGATGAAGTGTCAAAAGGGACCTCTCATGCCGATCTGTTCTGGTATGGAGAAAAATTGGAATATTATGAATCCCGGTATGAAGTCAAAACAGGTGTGCTCCAGAACCTGGTTGACTTGATTGACATTATAAACAATAACCCCGGGGAAGCATATAAGTACATAGATATTGACCAGGTATGCAAGTTTCTTGCAGTGGATAATTACCTCATGAATACAGCTGGGATAATAGGGGAGGTCTACAGCCATAATTATGAAATCGTCAAAAGAAAGTCGGATGGAAAATGGCAATTAGTGCCCTGGGATTTGAACCTTTGTCTCGGTGGATGGTCAGAACCTGACTTAGTCGATAATGAAAATGTCACAGATGTTGTCACCCAATTACAACCTACTTACGGCGCTGAAAACAATGGATTGATTGCATTGGTTACAGAGAATTATCCATTTCTATATCACTCATACTATGCACAAGTGGTCGAAAAATATACTGCTGAAGTTCTCAAAGACTGGGCTGAGGAATATTTGAATGTATTAAGACAAAGTCGTGAAATTGATGACAAATTGTATGATGACGAATTTTACGAAAAAGCATATACCGAAAACCTGAATACTATTGATGGACTTGTAACTGGTCTCTTGCCTACGATTGATAAGAGATATGCCTACGTTCAAAGTCTTGATCTTCCGTCAAAGTTTTATAATAGGATAAAAGGCGTTGAACTCAAAAGCAATACTGTCTTTGTCACAGTACATGAGGACATCAAAGATAAAGCTGTGATTATTGAATACATGGATAGCAATGGAGAACTTAAAAGATTGAGGACTACCAAAACAAAAATTAGAAACATAAGGTCTGCTACACTCCCAGCTGATGCACAGGCATACTACGCCTTCGTCTATTATCAGGGCGTAAAATTTGCTTATCCGGAAAAAGGCGAGCTGGATATGATGTCTGTTGTAGCACATTAAAGACAAAGGACACCAGGCGGAAATATTTCAATTAATCTAAATTGATTCAATCAATTGGATCAATTTCTTTTTATGAGTGAGATCAGGCATTCTGCCAAATCCTGCTTGTGCATTATCTTCCATGTGCCTGGGTTTTGATGTACCGGGTATAACACAAGTAACAGCGTTGTTTGAAAGAATGAATTTCAGGAAAAGCTGACCCCATGAAGAAGCATCAAATTCCCTGGCCCAGGAAGGCAAAGTTCTTTCCCTGAATTTTCGAAATAAAGTACCACCTTCGTAAGGCCTGTTTATAAGCACTGCAATGCCCTTGTCTTTTGCTAAAGGTAAAATCCTTTTATCTGCATCTCGCACTGCCAGGTTATAGTTGATCTGAATAAAGTCAGGTTTTTCCTGTTTCATTATCTTTTCCATCTCGGGATATGCGCCTTCCAGGTAATGGGTGATACCGATGTATCGAATCTTCCCTGCGTCCTTTAAATTCCTGAGTGTTTTTATATGTGTTTTCCAATCTACCAGGTTATGGATTTGAAGTAAATCCAAAGGTCTGGCATCCAGTAAACTAATTGAATTTTGAATTTGTAGCTGACCAGCTTTTTCACCGGTGGTCCATACTTTGGTCGCTTCAAAAATATTGTCTTTGAGTCCTAATTCTCTTGTGAGATTTCCTACGACTTTTTCGGACCGCCCATACATGGGTGAAGAGTCAATAACAGAACCACCGTATTTGATGAGAACCTTAAGAACCTCTCTGAGTGGATCCAGTTCTTCTTTTGTATGACCAACATCAAAAGTCTGCCATGTACCCAGTCCAATAATTGGAATACTTTCTCCAGTTGCAGGGATGAGTCTTTGATGCATCTGAGTGAGTGTCTGACCATTTGCAAAAGGAAGGAATAAATATGAAGAAGTACCAAGAGCTATGAGTTTGGATGCACTTCTTCGATTCATGATTTATGGTTTGTTAAATCCTATGAATAATACCAGTTATGCTTTATTCTATGACTTTAAACCCGGACTTGAATTCGTCAGGCAGCAATTTCAACTTACCTTTCTTCAATGTGATTATGATAACACCGTTTTTACCATTATCTCCATAGAGCTCTGATGCCTTTTCATCTTTGTAAACACTTATCTCCTTAATATGGTCAGGATTCAAGATGGAGAGGCCATCATATTTCTCTTTCATTTTATCAGCACTCACTTCAAGTTGTTTACCATCAGCGATGATAACATAATATGGATCCTGAGAATTCAATTGAGCTGGAATCACATTGATTCCTCCATTTATCGCACTTTCCTTTACTGCAGGGTATTTAGAACCCTCAATCTGGGCATTCAAGGCAAATGAGATCAGAACAATGAACACTGATATTGTAAACTTTAATTTTATCATAATGCAAATATACTTTAATACAGTTCAATCAGAATGATTCTAAAATATGAGCCTCAATTATTCCTGGTAACCTAAGAGATCCGCAGGAGGTTCAAGAAGTTCTTTGAGTATGTTTTTCATTTCGTCGCTGCTCGGTCTTGGCGCATTGGAATCAAGAATATTTCCGTCTTTATCTATAAGTACAAATCTTGGAATGCCACTGATGTTGTATCTCTCATCAAGAACAGAAGGTGCTTTTCCAGCTCTGAGCTGAATGCCACCAAGTTCCTTTTCAATGACCATTTTTTTCCAGGCTTCTGCATCTTCATCGACTGACACAGCCATAAAGACAATATCGGAATTGTCGTGGTACTTCTCTTCCAGTGCATGGAGCGCCGGATGTTGTGCGATACAGGGTTTGCACCATGTTGCCCAGACATCTAGATAGACATATTTCCCTTTGTAATCGCTTAAAGCATGCATAACAGAATCAATGTCAGGATATTCAAAGTCAGGTGCTGTTTTACCTTTCTGTAGATGTTCCCATCGAGACATAGCCTGGCGCAATTTCTTTGTCCTTATTGCACTCGTTGTATTATTGAGATAAGCTTCTGCCATTCCAAAAGTTTTCTCCGGACCAGCAAACATCAATGCCGATTTAATGGATGCATATTTTGCATAATCCTGGATGTCTGGATCATTAAATATATGGCTTAGTTCATTGGCTGTCGCTTCTTGTAAACCATCCTCAGAACCATCTTCTTCATATTCGTCAGCGATGTCCCACATTCGAGACAAAACCATTCCTCTGAATTCAGGAGATCCCAGGGCTTCTGGATTGTCATAGGATTCAGCACCAATTAAATCTGCCAGCTGATCACTGGGGACATAAGTCGTGTCACTCGTATATCTTTTATACCTGTTTTCATAAGACTCAATTCTCCTGGTATGCTCATAATGGGCATCTGTTTCAAGTAAACTTAAAAATCCTGGATCAATTGCCATATCTGAGTTCTTGATTTCATTTCTCATTTCAACCAATGCGATTTTGATAGAATCCAGCCTGGCAATGAAATCAGCTTCTGTTAAAGAAAAGAGATCTCTGTAAGAACCACTCATTTCATCCACCGTCTCTCGGACTTTCTGTAATAAATCATTTTCTTTAGAATGCTTGCCACTAAATGAAAGAGTGTTCTCAAAGTCATCTTTATCAAAACTTATATTCAGGCTGTCTCCAGGAGTGATATAACAAAATAGATTTTGTCTGGCGAGCCTGACCCTGATGAAATTAGCTTGATTAATGTCGATAGTTGTATTTAAATGTCCTTCTGCCATTTTTATCTCTTCAGCACGGCTATCAACATAAAAGTAGGCTGAAGGATCATCACTGTTTAGTATATCGGCAGTGATGTATGCCGCGTGA
>JAHHJO010000006.1:0-3351 GCA_018680275.1 Bacteroidia bacterium | reverse complement strand
AATTCCATGAATCGTTGCAAGATTTGTGAAATAACCGGCAGGGTAGGAGACCCTGTCATGAACCGGGTCAAGGCCTTTGATAAAAATTGCGATGACTACCAATGAAGTAAAAAGCAATAGAAATATCCAGGAGAGTTTTTTCCAGTCAATGGGTGTTTTCGCCACGAGAGCCGTAGAGATCCTGAATATTATGTATGAAACCATAAAGAATCCACCCAGTCCAAACAAGTAAATGTCGTTTAGTCCAAAGAAGATCAAGGATATCAGACAGAAAAACCAAACAAGAATGGATTTTCTACCGGATTCTATCAGCAAGGTGAGGTATATAAGCAAAGGTATAAGCAAAGTATGTGCTGTACTGTAATGACCTGAACAAAATCTCGTTACCTGGGGAGAAAGTAATACGATAAGAATTGCAAATAATAAGGATAGAACTATCCTGACATTCAGAATTCGGAGGCTTAGAAATATGATGACACTGGTGACGCACAATTCAAATATCCAGAAAGCATTGGAGATCCCTACAACATATTTAGAAATATCAATAAAGGAATGCAGCATATTCAGGATGACTGATAAAGATCCTTGAGAAGCCGTCATGAATATCAGCTCTTTGTGTGGATGATACATTGAACTCAACCATATACCTGTATCATATAGTGTATGATACAGCATATTGAAATGGATATAAAATCCATCTCCCCCGAAGGTGACTACATGTTCATTCGGATGAAATACGAAAGGATAAAAATATATGGAAACCACGCCAAGGCATAGGGTAAAAGCGATTAAAGCATTCCAGGTATTTCGACGATTTTTCATGTTTACGGATCAAAAATACCTCCTTGCCTGACCAAATTAAAAAGAGACTGAAAATTCAACTATACCTTAAGTATAAGAATATGTACATAAAGTTGAATATTTATAACCATAGTATTGATTTTGTTGACTAAATAATTTAACTTAGAGTTTAATTTTTAGATTAATTATATGAAAACACTTACAAAAAAAGAGTCCCTGTTGCAAGGTTTGGAATTTCTATTGAAAGAAATGTCGGAAGCTGATATTTACAGTACAGCAGATTTGACGGAAGAACATCAGATGATCAAGGATACGATTTCTGATTTCAATGATGAAAAAATCTATCCGATCGCCGATAAAATAGAAGAACAGGCACCCGGGCTGAATCGCAAACTGATGCGGGAAGCCGGAGATCTCGGTTTCTTAGGTGCACACATGCCTGAGAAATATGGAGGTATGCAACTGGACTTTGTAAGTGAAACGCTCATCGCTGAAGGCATGGGTGCTTCAGGTTCTTTTTCAGTAAGCTATAATGCGCATACAGGAATAGGCATGCTACCGATTTTATATTTCGGTACCGATGTTCAAAAAGAAAAATATCTTCCTTTACTGGCATCGGGTGAATGGGTGGCTGCTTATTGTTTAACTGAACCGGGATCCGGATCAGATGCACTTTCAGCCAAAACAAGAGCAGACCTGACCGAGGATGGCCAATCTTATGTTTTGAATGGCCAGAAAATGTGGATTTCAAATGCCGGATTTGCTGATCTGTTCATCGTATTTGCCAAAGTAAACGGGGAAGCCTTTACCGGATTTATAGTTGAAAGTAATACGCCAGGAGTAACTCTTGGAGCAGAGGAAAAGAAAATGGGGATCAAGGGGTCATCTACCAGGCAAGTTTATTTTGAGAATGCGACCATTCCAAGGGAAAACATCCTGGGAGAGTTGGGCAAAGGACATTTAATTGCCTTTAACGTGCTAAATATTGGTCGTTATAAATTAGGTGTATCCTGCCTGGGTGGTTGTAAGAATCTTTCAACACTCTCTACAAGGTATGCCAATGAAAGACACCAGTTCAATAAGCCTATAGCTTCTTTTGGTGCAATAAAACATAAACTGGCAGAACAGGCCATCCAGGCATTTGCGCTGGATGCAGCTGTATTCAGGATAGCCGGTTTTATGGATCAGGATATTAAATCGAGATTGTCTGATGGTATAGAATATGGACAGGCGAAGTTAGAGGCTGCAGAAGAATATGCTCTTGAATGTTCGATCATTAAAGTTCTTGGTTCTGAAGTACTGGATTATATAGTGGATGAATGTGTCCAGGTACATGGAGGCATGGGTTATTCTGAAGAAGCTATGGCATCAAGGGCCTACAGGGACTCCAGGATCAACAGGATTTTTGAAGGCACCAATGAGATAAATCGTCTTTTGATGATCAATATGCTTTTCAAAAAAGCAATGAAAGGAGAATTCGATATTGCGACCCATGCAATGGCAGTGCAGGCTGAATTAATGAATGGTGCCAAACCAAATGATAAAGATGTCGACTGGAAATACCCGGAGGAAAGAAAATCATTAAGGAATTTCAAGAAAATTCTATTTATGATGCTTGGATATGCTGGACAACAGGCAATGAGCAGACAAATCAACCTTAAAGAAGCACAGGAACCTGTTATGAACCTGGCAGACATTATCATAGATGTATTTACCGCAGAATCAATGTTGCTCAAAGTTGAAAAGGAAGGAGATAGTAACCCGGATTTTGAGAAAATGATGAAGTGCTTCTTTTATGACACGGCACAGAGAATTGCTAAGAACGCAATGGACATCACTGGATCAATTGTCGATGAATCCATGTTTGGAGCCTTTATATCCGGTATCAGGAAACTATCCAAATATCCACTTCAAAATACAATGGCGCTCAGGAGAGATATCGCTGATACGCTGATCACTAAAAACAGTTATGCATATTAAGTTGTAAATATTTTTATTAAATCCGATCCAGGATTAAAGTCAATGCCCAAAATGCCACAGATCCCGAAACAAGGAGGATCCAGAATTTCCTTTTGAAGCCCAGGTATTTGATGATCAGATAGTTGACCAACAAACACAAGAATACGACGATGATCTGTGCAAGTTCAACCCCGATATTGAATGCCAATAGTGGTATAGTGATATCATCCTTACCAAGAATGGTTTTGAAAAAATTGGAGAAGCCCATGCCATGAAAAAAACCAAAAAACAAAGCCATACCATACATTAGTCCGGGCGAGCTTGATTGTGGTTTGGGTAATAAATCGATCAGTGCTGTCAGAAATATTGAAACTGCAATAAGTATTTCTATCAGGCGACTGTCAATTGTGATAATATTCAATGCACTCATTGCAAGGGTTATCGAATGACCAATCGTAAACGCCGTAGCAAGCAACAGAACGGTCTTCCATTCCCTGAATGTGTACATGATGGTAAGCACAACAAGAAATAGAACATGATCAAGACCATTCACATCCAGGATATGTTCAAAACCAAGTTCCAGGTAAGCGC
>JAHHJO010000436.1:0-3899 GCA_018680275.1 Bacteroidia bacterium | reverse complement strand
ATACTTCGATGAGATTGGCCCTTATGGCAGGAAGATGATGGTACAAAGTTGCTCGATGCATATCAATCTTGATTTTGGAGAGGATTGGGACACAAGAATCTCACGTTTTATTCTTTCAAACCTTCTTGTACCTTTTTCTTCCGTTCTTTTTGCAAATTCAGCCATAGTTTCCGGAAAGAAATCAATGCATAAATCTTATCGTCGCTTCCTGTGGAATCATCTTGATCCAACAAGGACAGGTATTCTCGATTTGAAAGGTTTAAGTGGTCTGCCGGATAAAGATTGGGTTATAGACAGATACCTGGAATTCGTTCTTAATGCACCCTTGATTTATATTGAGGGAACAGATGAAAGTGAAGCTCCATTGAAAATCTCATTGGATAAATGGTTGAAAAAGCCAGTTGGCGGAAGATATCCTGTATTGGCTGATCTTGAAAATCATTTGAGTTTATTATTCCCGGAAGTAAGGCCAAAAGGTTATTTGGAGATCAGAACGGTGGACGTTCCTCCCAAAGGTTGGGAATTTGTTCCTTTGATATTCTATACAGGATTATTGTATCATCAGCATACCATGGAGAAAGCGATAAACCTGCTTCTGCCCTTATCGCGTGACCTGAACGGAATGATTCATGACGCTTCTTATGGATACAAAACTGATCGTTTGTATTCTTTTGCACTGGCATTGGTTAATTATGCGATTGAAGGATATAATTGCTTACCAGCTAAATTCAAGGGTGATATTCCTGTTGATCATTTGATTGAATTTAAAGAGAGCTACGTATTAAATAAGTTATGTTTTGCGGATGACTCAATCATGAATTATTCTTCAAAATAATTTATTCTTGGTAACTTAAGGTTGATATATTTTATCAATTATAAATAACCCTGATGACAACTGAAAATCCATTAAACAAGGTGCTTTCTGCTATAAAATCAGAAAGTGCTTTACCAATCGTTGTATTTGATTTAGATGATACTTTGTTTGCAACCGCACGAAGAAATCTTATAATTATTCAAAATTTTGCTGCAGATCATGGTACGGAATATCCGGATTTCGAAAAGGTGGCAAGTACCATGAAACTTTCAGATATGAACTGGAGTGTCAAATTTGCTTTAACAGAAGCCGGATTGGCACCTGATAGTAAATCGATTGATCCATTCATAGAATACTGGGGCTCGACTTTCTTTACGAACGATTATGTGGCCTGGGATCTTCCTAATCCAGGCGCAGTAGAATATGTGAATGCCTGTCATGATGCTGGTGCTCTGATATATTATCTGACCGGTCGTGGCGTCGGTGACAGGGGCCTTAATAATGGTATGGGTCAGGGTACTACTTTGTCCCTGACCAACCGGGGGTTTCCTTTCTGGAGAGGTCGTTGTGAACTCAATCTGAAAAAATATCCAAAGCAAAAAGATTCAGAATATAAGGCAGATGCACTCAAGGATATCAAATCACTTAAAGGCAAGGTGATCGCTACTTTTGATAATGAGCCTGCCAATGCTTTTATGTTTTATAATCATTTTCCGGATGCATTTAATTTCTGGTTGAAAACAACTTGGAATCCGGATGATAATGCACCGACAGACCAGTTGATTGAAATACATGATTTTATTCATTGAAATGAAGACTTTAATTAAACCCTAAATAATTGAAAATGACAACTTACCAGTATACACTCGGTTCAGCTGAATATATGGTTCAACTTTTTCCTAACCCTGATTTTGCGGATAAGGATCTTGGCTTTAATACATATGCCGATGTGATTAAGCATTACACAGTAAATTCATTGGAGGCAGATGGTATTGATTTTTCAGAAGTAGATGTCCATGAACAAAACGGCATGTATGCCATCAAGATTATAGGTCATGCTTCCTTGGAAACTTTAAAGAAATTTGGGAAGAGGCATAATGAATTATTCAGTAAGGACTACGCTCAAAAAGCAATTGCAGGAGTAAGTTTGCTTAAAGAGTTGAATGTTTGGAATCCAATGGAAGGCTATTGGGTGAATAAGAACCAGGGCGATGGGCCATGCAAGTGGGCACTTTTTCCACCCCTTGGTCTGAATGTGATTGGTCAGCGTGGGATGACCTTAATGCATTATCCACCATGGGCCGTATTAACAGCAGGTACATTTGATAATGCCATGACCATGCAACGGTGGACGAGAATACTTGAAGCTGCTGGAATCAATGAAAGCGATACAAACTTTTACAAGACCTTCATCGATGTTAATCCGATTGCAGCGCCCGGGTCTGGTCAAAGTGAATATCCCAATGATTATTTTCCAATCATGATGGCTTCAGGTTTTTTTGACGGGCCAAAAGGATCAGGAAGAGACTATATCCGATCCATGATGGAAATTTATCTTTCACCACCAGATCATCCTGAAGATGCCAAGTATACCTTGCCATTGCTTATATGCGGGTCTCCATTATATGACCCGCAGGCACCAGGATGGTTCAGAGCAGCATATACAGATATTCTGCCGCAGGAAGATAATATACCCCAGGTCAATGTATTACAAACAGGGAAATTTAAAATATATCCGGATTCAGAAAAAGAGACGCCATACATGATTTGCAATCATATGATTGCAGCAGGCGTTACAGGTAAATGCACCAATGATCCGGCTTCCATTCCAGATATCAGGCAATACGAAGCCCAAGATCTTGTGGCAGCGACCTTTCTGAAATTATATCATGACAACCCTAGTATAGATCCTGCAGATGCCAAAAAACAAGCATGTCAAAGATGGTTCGGAAATGATAAAGGCTATGTTAAACCAAATCCTCCAGACTCAAAGGATAAGGCCTTGATCTGTGCATTGGCCCAGGTGGACCTTTTCTTTGTACCGACACCTACACCACATCCTAAATATACTATGGAAGAGGCGTTAAAGAGGTGTGCCGGAGCTGATCCGCTTGATGATCCCTGCGCTTGTGGCATAAAGCCTGATGGACCAAAAGGGGATGAAATAGATTGTAGCTAAAAAATAAGGAGAAAGTCATGAGAGGCTTTTTCCTGCATATTTTCAGAGGGATGGAGGTTATTTCATAGTGTGTCAATAATTACAAAATTTGATTGACTGTTAATAGGTCGAATTACTTTGATTAACATCAAACGAATGATTGACATCTCTCTTTATATAATGAGAGCTTGCTCAGAACCTATTAAATTGTCTACATTAGGACATATTTCTCTTGTATGAAAAATCTCATCAAACGCATCAACCTGGAAAAGGTGTTTAATGTATATCCCATTTCATTTGGGCTTGCAATTATTACTTCTTTGTTTTTGTTATTTCTGTCAGAGGAATTGGTAGCCCGGACATCACTTTCTTACAGTTATGCTGTGAGATTGACATGGGTGTTTTCTTTGCTGTTTCCATGTGTTTTATTATTCGAAATCCTGGCCGAAAAATCAAACAAAAAGAACTGGATCTACCTGGGGATATGTGTTTTGATTGGCCTATTATATTTTTTTTACCTTCCACAGTATCCTTCAATTCGTGAATTTATCAGGCATTTGGTTTTGATCGGTGTGATCCATTTTCTGATCATACTGGTCCCCTATATAAAGAGCAATGAAAGTGATTCATTCTGGCATAATTTCATCTATAGCCTGATGCTCTTTCTGGAAGCGACAATATTCACACTCTTCCTGATGGGGACTTTGACCCTGGCCATTGTGGCTATTACTGAATTGTTTGGCGTGGAGTGGGGTGATTTCAAGATTTATCAGAACCTGGTAATCGTTTTGATTGCTGTCTTTCATCCGTTATATGCCTTGTCAAGATTTAGATCTTCTAAAGAAAGAAACAGTTACGTATTACCCCAGGTCGTGAATATTTTTTCATCAAAAATCCTGTTTCCGGTAGTTTTGCTCTATGCCGCTA
>JAHHJO010000087.1:0-7731 GCA_018680275.1 Bacteroidia bacterium | reverse complement strand
GATTATAATTGGTGCAGATTAACTATAATTCTGCTGCCGACGTGCTCTTCAGGCAAGATGCCTGAAGAAACCAATCATCATTGGCCAGCAATTCATTAGGCATCCGTTAAGCTTTGATTTCTCTGGTTGCTTTTGGCATCCTGCCTAAAGCTCCACTAAACTCTATCAAAAATATCTTTACTCCCATTTTCCAGTCTCAGGACTCCCCTTGGACAAACGGCAGCACAAATACCGCAACCAACGCATGATGCCCTCACGATATTCTGACCTTTTTGTGCATAAGCGCGTACATCAATACCCATTTCGCAATACGTAGAGCAGTTCCCGCATGATATACATTGTCCTCCATTGGTCGTGATCCTGAACCGACTGAATAATTTCTGCTGAACTCCCAGGATAGCAGCCATCGGGCATCCAAAGCGACACCATACACGACTACCCATCAAGGGATAAAAACCGACTCCTATTACTCCTGAAAATGCGGCACCGATAAGAAATCCATACCAGCTGCGTAATGTGTAAAAGTTTATGAACAAGGCATTGCCACTTCCGGTAAAATAATTGATCAGAACAGCAACCCAGGCTAAGCCCATAATCAGCGTAAATATTCGGAGAGCTTTTGTATCAAGCTTTTGTTTAAATGGTTTGATGACCCAGCTAAGCAATACCAGCACCAGAATAATTACTGATAAAATAAGCAGGAAGCCGGTTTTATTCAGCCAATAACCGGAAGGATTATTATGAAAAAAACTATAAGCGACACCAATGGTCATCAGGAAAGAAAATACCAGCACCAGGTGAATCATCCATCGCTCAATTTGCCAGGCTTTTAAAGATTTATCAGATAATTGACGGAAGGGATCTCCTGCAGTTTCAGCCAGTCCACCACATCCACAGACCCACGAACAATACCATCTTTTACCGTAGAGGTATGTTAATATTGGTGAAATAATGAAAATCATCAATACGCCCAATACCAGCATCCAAAAGCCGAAGGAGCCGCTGCCCAGTAGTGCTTTAATATTCCACTCATCAAAAAAATAATAATTGAGTGGCCACATATTCTTCATGTCATTATATGGATAGTTCAACTTTTGAAGGAATTCAGGAATTAAAAAAGCAAATCCCAACTGGAAAAACATGACACTGCATGTCCTGAAGACCTGGTACCTGTTATGCCTGTATTTCCAAATGAATCGTATTCCGAAAATGATAATGGCGACAGTGTACAGGACACCATAAACAAACCATTGAGAAGCCGGTGTTCCTTTTAACAGCATTGATAGAGGATCAAAAAATGCCACCAGTCCTGTATTGCCGCTACCTGAGAGCCCTATTAAAGCCGGAAACCAATAGAGTAATACATAAAATATCGTTACCAACACCCCAAGTATCCACCCCCACAATCCTCGATTTGTCAGGCTCCGTTGCCATATTCCGTCATTCCTGATACCCTCGTGTTTTACCAAAAAAGTTCGCCATGAAAATAAAATGACTCCAACTGAAATCAGTAGAAGTGAAGAAGTCAAATAACCAGGGGTCATAATATTCTGAATATCCAGACAGGCAAGCATCATCACTAATACGCCCGCCAAACCAAGAGCTACCGAAATTTTCTGGATGATATCGTAACCCGGAAGATCCGGATTGGCAAACGACATGCTTTTATATACTTTATCTGCCATATTTATTTATTTAGAAACTCAATGGTTGCATTCGAAGATCTCTGATTTTCAACTTTGAGTTCGATACCATACAATTCCCTGTATTTGTTTATCAATTCCATTTCATAGGAATTATGGAATTCAGGATTAAAATCTGCCAGTGCCAGGTTGGAAATGACTTCCCTGATATTTGTTTTTTCTTTCAGCCATTTCTCGCAGACTTCATGCCTGAATCTGATTCCTAATAGATTGAATCCCAGTATATCTTCTGTTTCACTGTCATATACCAGTCGAATCAGTCTTTCTTTTTCCCTGTCCTGCCATACTACGGACGCATGATTATCAGGAGGAAGAGGTAAAACAGTACCATATACCTGGTATTCGATATCAAGGAATTTTGCAGAATTGAACCAAATACCTGGATCATAAGGCTTTTTATTGCCACATATATTTTTGGATACACTTTCTCCCATCATTCTTCCGGTATACCATACAGCTTCAATTGACCTTCGCCCTTCAACAGGATTTCGAACCTGTGCGCAATCTCCTATGGCATATACATCGTCAATATTTGTCTGAAGGTACTCATCCACCAGGATCCCTTTATCTATTTCCAATTTGGTTGATTTCAAAAAATCTACATTTGGACTTACACCCGCAGTTAATCCTACATAAGCACATTCTACCTTTTCTCCGGTCTCTTTAATCGTGACGGCACATGCCTTTCCTTTTTCATCACCTATGATTTCCTCAAGGTTCACACCGAGCCGAAGATCTATATGATGTTTTCTTATATGCCTGCTGATCATTTCAGCCTCTTCTTCCGGTAATACATTATTCCAATAACTGCTTTCCCTGACGAGCATGGTTACGTCAATATTGCGTGATCTGAACATTTCCGCCATTTCGATGCCTATCAGTCCACCTCCAACGACAACTGCATTTTTTAAATCTTTTGAATGGATTTCCATTTGCTCAAGATCCTGTAATGAATAGAGTCCATGGACCGCTTCCAGCTCCTGGCCAGGCCATCCGAATTTATTCGGACTTGATCCTGTGGCTATGATAAGCTTGTCATAGTTCTCGGTTATCCCTGATCTTAGCTTCAATAGTTTTTGACTGAAGTCAATATTGTTAACGTGGTCCAAATTCAGTTCAATCCTGTTCTTTTTCCAGAACCACTCCTCGTATGGTTGGGTATCCGATTGCCTCATATGGCCCATATAAATATACATCAATGCAGTCCGGGAATAAAAAAACTCGGATTCAGATGAGATCACTTTGATGTCATAATCACTCAGTTTCCTGATCCACCTTGCTGCTGTGATACCGCTGATACCATTACCAATAATGACAACTTTCATAAGATTCAGTATATTTTTTAGTCAAACTTGATATACTTACAGGCATATTGCTCTAATCAAGCTATTTACCATCTTTTGTTTTGTCGTTTGTGAGACAGCCCGTATTAAAACAAAATTAGCCTAATATTAAGGCTCTTTTTAAAATTGAATTATCTTTATCGACTTTCAATATTTAATTAATCTAAAAGTTTAGTACATGAAAAGATATTTACTCTCGATAATGACATTGGTTTTCTCTGCCACAATGATGTTTGCACAAGTATTGGTAGAAGAAAATTTCAATGGTACATTACCAATGGACTGGTCCGTAGAGACAAGTGCCACTGACGGTGGTTGGGTCGTTGGTAGTTCGGCAAGTTTAGGCTCTCAGTTCTGGCCTGTCTCAGATCCTGAAGACGGTACAACATTTATTGCTACCAATGATGATGCCTGTAATTGCGATAAAAGTTCGGACAGGTTAATTATGCCTGCTGTAGATTTATCTATGATGTCCGGCGCTGTCTTTTTGAATTTTGACATTGCTTATGCCCAGGGAACCTATGGTGTTGCTGAAGCACTTTTCCTTGATGTCTCATATGATGGAGGCACAACATGGGAACAGTTGACAGAAATAACCGGAGACGGAAGCATTTTATGGAGATCTGCTGTATATAATGTATCGGACGCTGTTGGAAACGCCTCAGTTAACTTTTCGTTCAGGTATACAGACAACGGTGGATGGTTATTTGGTGCAGCTTTGGATAATGTTGTCCTGAGAGTACCTTCAGCAAATGATGTAAGATTAGAGCTTGACAATATTTACAGATTTACTGATGTTGCCACACCACTTAATGTATCTGGTAGCATTGTAAACGTTGGTGGACAAAACCTGACACAATTTGATGTTGTGATCAACGATGGTTCAAACACAATTACGGAAACGGTTACCGGCGTTGATGTAGGACCACTTGAGTCAACAGATTTTTCAATTCCCGTAACTTTAGCAGAACCTACCAATTTTGATGTCACTATTGACATCCAGATGCCAAATGGTGTCGCTGATGAGGATGCATCAAATAATGGTGCAAGAGCTGAATTGACCGGTGTTTTGGATCCTCCAGGCAAACAGGTTTTTGTGGAAGAATCAACAGGTACCTGGTGCCCATGGTGTCCAAGAGGAGCTGTTTTCATGGACCTAATGGAAGAAAATTTTGCTGAAACATTCGCTGGTGCTGCTATACATGTTGGTCAGTCTACATGGCCAGATCCAATGGAAGTATCTTCATATGCACAGGAGTATGTAGGCCTGGTCTCAGGATTCCCTACTTTGGTAGTTGACAGATCAGCTAATCCAGGTATCCCAGGCATAGATGATATGATCACTTTTGGTGAAGACTTGAGGACTTTCACAAGAAACAGGCCTTCTCCAATCGGTTTAAGCCTGGACGCGCAGATCAATATGGATACAAGAGAAATGGTCCTGGATTTAGCAATAACTGCTCATTCAAATATTGATGCAAACTATTCTGTAGCTGTTCTGATTACTGAAGATCATGTTGTAGGTGATTCATTTGATTACAGACAAGCCAATAACTACGCCGGTGGAGGACAAGGTCCTATGGGCGGTTGGGAAAACCTGGCAAACCCTGCTTCAGGAGGTGACATCGAATACAATCATACACTCAGAGGTTCAGTTGGAGGATTTTATGGTGACGCTACATTAGTTCCTGCAACAATTACTGCCGGTGAAACATATACACATACTTTGAGCTATATGATCCCTGCTGACCATGATATGACAAAGCTTAACGCAATAGCTGTTGTATTGGATAATGATAATGAAAGTGCAGCATACAACGCATATATTGAAAGAGAGATTCCTTTCATGACTTCTTCAGTTGAAGAAATTGATGAATTGGCTGCCTTTGAAGTATATCCGAATCCGACTGAAAGTATTATCAACCTTGAATTAGGATTTACTGAAAATGTGAACTATAATGTAAGTATCACAGATGTACTTGGAAATAAAGTAAAAGATCTGGGTTCATATTCTTTAAGAACTCTAAATGAAAATTATAATGTTTCTGATCTGGCTTCTGGAATGTATTTTATTACTATCCAAACTGAAATCGGACAGAATGTATTGAAATTCACGAAGTTGTAGAATTTCATTTTATATAGAAAAATGTCAAATGCCGGTCATGATTTGTCCGGCATTTGTCTATTTAAGCAGACATTAACGCATTATTAAGAATTATTATTGGATTGAATTCTCTATATTTGAACTAAATGTGAAACCTATGAAGTACATTCTACTCTTTCTATTTACATTAACTACTATTATAACCAATGGCCAGATTTCGGTCCTTGATCAGAGTGTTTCTGTAGAAATTCTTCCGGATGTGGAAGAGAATAAGACGAATGTACGTATCCAGAATACGACAAGTGAAACAATAGAATTTTACTGGGATATTCAAAGAGATGATGCACCAGCTGAATGGGAGTTTAAATTATGTGACATAAACTTATGTTACGTATGGGGTGTAGAAGCCTGCCCATGTAGTCAGACAAATTATTTTGCACCCGGTGATACAGCCACGATTCAATTATACATTAATCCGAATGGTGTCATAGGCACAGCCGATGTTACAGTAAGGATTCTTGAAAGCTGTGGAAGAGATTCGATATATGCCAGTTTCCCTGTTTCATATAATGTCAGCAATTCAGTGTCAACTGAATTTGAAGAAATAGAGGATAATACGATTCTGTATCCGAATCCATCGTCAAATTCTTTCAGGTTAAAGAATGACAGTAATGTCAGTAACATTATTGTATATAATATCATCGGGAAAAGAATGTATTCTGAAGCTCACAGACCAGGAATGTCACATGAGATTTCACAGTTGAACAGAGGAATCTACCTGGTAAGGATCCTTGATAGATCCAATAATATCATCAAAGTATTAAGACTAAATAAGGAATAATCCTTTAATAATAAATTTGAAGGGGTTCAGCTTATCGTTGAACCCCTTTTTTTTGTCCGATTTTTTGCTTCGTTAATCTAGTAAATGGCTTTGTATAGTTCTATGTAATGCATAGTACCTTATATCATTATATATTTGTATTATGAAACTAGAGAACACAAAAGCACAAATGAAAAAAGGACTCCTTGAATTGTGTGTCCTGTCTATAATATCTGAAAAGGAAATGTATCCTTCAGATATTATCAATCAGTTAAAAAAATCAAAGATGATTGTTGTTGAAGGTACTTTGTATCCTTTACTTAACAGGCTAATGAAAGCTGATCTGTTATCTTATTCATGGAAAGAATCCAAGTCGGGTCCACCAAGAAAATACTACCAGATCACAGATACCGGAAAAAGTTTTCGGGACGAATTAATGAGTACCTGGGAAGATTTAAAAAACGCAATTACATTATCAATTAAGAAATAAGAAAAACCATTATCCAAAAGTAAAAACATGAAAAAAGTAATAAATATTAATCTTGGCGGTCGCGCTTTTATTATCAATGAAGATGCATACGGAGCACTGGATAAATACCTGAAATCCATTGAAAAACACTTCGCCAAATCAGATGGCATGGAAGATATCCTGTATGATATCGAAAACAGGATCGCAGAACTTTTTGAAGAAGATGAGAAAAACGGGAGTATCATCACACTTGAAAAGCTTGATAAAGTTAAAGCTGTTATGGGGCAGGTAGAAGACTTTCAGGATGAACTGGAATTTGAAGAAGAAAAAATCAGCACGATTGAATCTGAATACAGAACAGGAAAACGATTATTCAGAGATCCAGATGATTCTGTCATTGCTGGAGTAGCCTCTGGTTTATCTGCATATTTTGGCATCCATGATCCTATTATCTTACGCATATTATTTGTGATCCTAGCTATCAGTGGTATTGGAGTATTGCCTTATATCATACTTTGGATAGCTGTGCCTGAAGCAAAAACAAGTAGCGACAGGTTGGCTATGCGCGGAGAAGATATTAACATTAACAGTATCGCAAACAAGGTAGAAGAAGGTCTCAATGAAATCAAAGACAAGATTGTAGATCTGAGCAAAGATCTCAAAATGAAAGTCTTATAAAATTTCTTTAAAAGTACTGCACAATGGAAAAACTACTTTCAATTATTCTTCAGCTATTGGAAGAAGGTATTATTACAGACTGTTAAACATTAGCTTCGACAGTTACAAGTGGTTTACCAAGGTAAACCAGCGTATCACCTTCTTCCGCTTCCATCCCGGCTAATGAATTTGCCAGGATCAATTGAATTTCATTTGTTTCTTTCTTCTTCAATAATATTGGGATGGACTTGATTTCAGTCGTAATTTTCTCAAGTACATCCTTGAAATGATCGTTAGAAGTTATCTCAAGTTCATTGATATCAGGATAATCCCTGGACACTTCAAGTAAATGGATGAAATCATCAGATCTGGAAAAGAGACATTCTTCTTCAATTATATTTTCAGGATCCTGAAGTTCACTAATGGATACTAATCGATAAGCCCCATTTTCTCCGTAATCTTTTTCGAAATGTTTAATCGCATGGTCGTTTACATCAGCGCTCCCGGTGAGTGCCATAATATATCCGACATCATTCAAATCAGCATTATTCTTTATATCATCATTATATATATTGGCTATTAAAGCATCCAGACCCATCTCTTCTGACTGATCAATATTATTGCTGTTACTATCG
>JAHHJO010000018.1:0-4207 GCA_018680275.1 Bacteroidia bacterium | reverse complement strand
ACCATAAGCTGGAACTTGCTATGGATTCTCTAAGGCTGCCACCCAATGATCAGAAGATTTCAGTATTATCCGGTGGCGAACGCAGACGGGTCGCCTTATGTCGTCTTTTATTGAGTCAACCAGATATCCTACTCCTAGATGAACCAACCAACCACCTGGATGCTGAATCTGTACACTGGCTTGAACAATTTCTTAAAAGTTTTCCCGGGACGGTCATTGCGGTCACACACGACCGGTACTTTCTTGATAATGTAGCCGGTTGGATACTTGAACTGGACAGGGGCGAAGGTATTCCCTGGGAAGGGAACTACAGTTCCTGGCTTGAACAAAAAGCAAAAAGACTTGAATTGGAAGAAAAGCAGGAATCGAAAAGACGTAAAACACTTCAACGGGAACTGGAATGGACCAGGATGGCACAAAAGGCCAGGCAAGCCCGGGGAAAAGCGCGTCTTAATGCCTATGATAAACTGGCAGGTGAAGAAGCAAGAGAAAAAGAAAAACAACTCGAATTGTATATTCCTCCCGGACCAAGACTGGGTGATAATGTCATTGAGTTCGAAAATGTATCAAAAGGTTTCGATAATCGATTGCTGATCGACAACTTAAATTTTGATATTCCCAAAAACGCTATTGTAGGAATCATTGGTGCCAATGGTGTTGGAAAATCTACTATGTTCAAAATGATCACAGGAGAAGAGAAACCTGATAAAGGAGAGATAAAAATTGGTCAGACTGTTAACCTCAGTTATGTGGATCAGTCGCATAAGGATCTTCTCCCTGGTAAAACAGTTTATGAAATTGTCAGCGGTGGCAATGATAATATAATGATAGGCAATAAAGAGATCAATGCGAGGGCCTACCTGAGTAAGTTTAATTTCACAGGATCGGACCAGCAAAAGAAACTGGAAGTGCTTTCCGGAGGTGAAAGAAACAGGGTCCACCTTGCCATTACATTAAGGGAAGGAGGCAATGTTTTGCTTTTGGATGAACCAACAAACGACATAGATGTCAATACGCTTCGTGCACTGGAAGAAGCCCTTGAAAATTTTGCAGGATGTATCCTTGTTATATCTCATGATCGTTGGTTTATAGACAGACTAGCTACTCATATTATTGCTTTTGAAGACGAAGGTCAGGTCAGGTTATTCGAAGGGAACTTTAGTGCCTACGAAGCTAAAAAACTGGAGGAGTTGGGCGATATTACACCGAAAAGACCGAGATTTAAAAGTCTTATAGATAGCTAGATGCCAGACAATACATACCAGCCTTTAGAATTCATAATAATTCTTGATCTGGCGTTATCTATTTATATTTTTCTTTTATCAGCTTTGGAAACTTCTTTTTGACCTTTTCCACTTTAGGTCTGCTCACCCTGGAAACATAGCCCTGCTCTGGATGTAGTTCATAATAATTCTGATGGTATTCTTCAGCGACCCAAAATGAATTGTATGGTTCTACTTGTGTAACGATCGGGTTCTTGTAATATCCACTTTCATTGGTTTCTTTGATGACCTGGTCAATAACCGATTTCTCTTCATCGGTCTTATAAAATATTGCAGAGCGATATTCTTCTCCAAAGTCAGGTCCCTGGTAATTCAGAGTAGTCGGATCATGGGCTATGAAAAAGACTTCCAGTAATGTCTGATAATCCGTTTTAGTGTCATCGTAATATATATAGATAGCTTCAGCATGGCTTGTTCTACCTGCCCCTACGGCTTCGTAGCTGGGGTATTCCTCATCTCCCCCTGAATATCCACTGATAACATCAACGACACCTACAATTCTCTGGTAGGCAGCTTCTGTACACCAAAAACATCCACCTGCAAAAACTGCGGTGCTGTAACTTTCAAGATTATTGGCTTTTGTATATTCATCGACAGGAAAGGTCCCTTTTTTTTGCTCTTTGGAATCATTCAGTTGAACACCTTTCCCGGTACAAGAGCCGGTATTCAACATAAACAGGGATATTAAAACATATAGTAAACTTTGCATGGCTTCAGATTTAATAGAATAAACTCTTAAAACTTATAAATTGTTTTATTCAGGAAATACCAAATGAAGTGCCCGTTTCATTCCGCCAGTTTAAATTGATCGATTTAATATAGTTTTTGTAGTTCATGAATTCACGGAAAGCGACAGGAAGTTTTATTGGCAATATTCCACGTGATTTCTGAATATTGGAAATTTCAAAAAGCGTTTTCCAGCATCCGAAGAGACACTTGTATTTATCTCTGATTGGTACAGCTTGATCATAAATATGAATAGGCTCACTGGCCACACCATTCATTTCAAGTATTTTAAATTCCACACCTTTCACCAGATCTTCCCATTTGTTGTATTTAACATCAAAGCGTCCATAATACACATCCGGCATTTGTGCATTAATGTTATCAAACAAATCATCAAGTTCTTTGGATATCAGATGATTGCCATCGATAAATGTAGTACCCCTTGAATGATTGCCAATAGGTTCCAGTTGCAATACTTCATCCTCCTCTGGAATCTGATCCAGGATTGATTTATTTCTTTCCTCGAATCGTTCGATTTGTAATCTGTACCTTGGAATACGTTCCATAAGCTGTCTCACCGTCGATTGACCATCTCCGATAATATTAAAAAATGCCTTCAGGCCAACAGACACAATCTTTCCTTTTTTTTCAGAAGGTTTCCTGACATAAAAGATGCCGCATTCATTCTTATGGGTGATATATTCCTGGATTAGAATATCTATTTCATTGGCCGATAAGTAATCAACAAGTTCTGATTCATTATTTATCAATTCTACCAAAAGACCTCTTTCACCTACATCCGGTTTCACAATCAAGGGGTAAGAAATCCCGGAGTTTCTGAGTTGATCTATAGCTGACCTGATCCTGTCTCCTGTATTCCTGATCAATATCGTTTGAGGTATATATTGCTCCGGGATTTGGGAAAGAATCTTGAATTTAGACGCACCAAGGAAAGCGCCTGTTTTGAAAATTGGATTGACATTTGAAAAAAAGAAGAAACGACGCATACGAAAGGCATAAAATAATGCCACAGGTATGACAGGAAGATATACCAGCCATATAGGCCAGTATTCCCAATAGCGATACCTTATGAAGGTCTTTGTATTTTTGAAATAGTCTATCAAGGTTTTACTCAAGGATTCCCTTAAATATAATGTATTTAAAAACCGTGTTTAAAAGTTGAAAGTGATTTTTTTGTTTTCCGTGGAACTGGTTCCGATAAATATTTCAAATTCTCCCTTTTCCAGTAAAGTGTTCCCATCAGGATCGAAATATGACAAAGTACTATCTGTAATATCAAATGTAACTTCCCTGGATTCCCCGGGTTCAAGCAGGATTTGTTTAAAATCCTTTAATTCTATTACTGGTCTGACATAGGTGCTCACCCTGTCCCTGATATACATCTGGACTGTTTCCTTGCCCTGACGTTCCCCTGAATTGGTAACCCTTACTGATACTGTGGCGTGAATTCCATTTTCACCAATGCGTTTCAGGACAGGTTCCGTATATGCGAATGTCGTGTAGCTTAACCCATGACCGAAATGGAATAAGGGATCATTGGATTCGTCGCTATAGTGTGACCAGAATACCATTCCAAGGGTTTGATTCGGTCGACCGGTATTTTTCCTGTTATAATATATTGGCAATTGCCCTGTACTCCTTGGAAATGAAACAGTAAGTTTCCCGGAAGGATTATAATCACCATAAATCACATCAGCGATCGCATTCCCGGCCTGATGCCCCAGGAACCAGGTCTCCAGTATGGCAGGTATATTTTCAGCTGCCCACGGAATGGCTATAGGCCGGCCATTCATCAATACAAGCACAATATTCTCATTGACCTTGAAAAGTTCTTTCATCAATTCCTCCTGGACGCCGGCCATCTCTATCTTAGTCTGTGACCTGCCTTCCCCGGACTGAAACGCTTCCTCACCCATAACAAGAATAACTACATCAGATCTGGCTGCAAGCTTTCGTGCTGCACTGAAACCGCTTGTATCATGTGTATTTATTTTGAGTTTTCTTACAAACAATCTGGGACCTACTCCCAGGTCGCATCCTTTTTCATAGCTGATTTCATCTTTATTTTGATGCCCTTCACTTAAGCCTTCAAGTAATGAAACCGCTGAATTCGGTGTGGCCTGACCACGCCAGCTCCCCAGGGGAGAATCTTTGTCATCTGCCAGTGGACCTATCAC
>JAHHJO010000107.1:0-3541 GCA_018680275.1 Bacteroidia bacterium | reverse complement strand
CTGATGGAGGGAAAAAGAGGATCTGTCGTTGCTATTGAACCATCTTCCGGAGAGATTCTCACCTCCGTGTCATCCCCAGGATACGATCCGAATTTACTCAACATGGACAGGGATCGTGGCAGAGCATTCAGGGAATTACTAAACGATACACTCCAGAGACCTTTTCTTAACAGATCAATTTCAGCCCGATATCCACCTGGCTCTATTTTTAAACCAATCCTTTCTCTGATATCTTTGGAAGAAGAGACCTTTGATCCGGATCAAACAATTTATTGCGACGGGTATTATCAATATCGTACTTTCAAGTATGGTTGTCACGATCACAGTACACCATTCAATGTAGAAATTGGTCTTATGCACTCCTGCAACAGTTACTTCTATACGATGTTCCAGGATCTCATCGAGAAAGAAGGATACCATTCTCCTGAAATTGGTCTAAACCTGCTGAAGGATCATTTGTATGACTTTGGCCTGGGAAAAAAAATAGGTGTAGATCTGAATTTTGAACAAGCCGGATTTGTACCCGGGCCTGAATATTACGATCAATTATACCGGGATGAAGATGGTGATTGGCGCTCCACATATATTATGTCCCTGGGTATCGGTCAGGGAGAATTGGAGCTTACAACCCTGCAAATGGCCAACCTGGCGGCCATCATCGCCAACCGTGGCTTTTACTATCCACCTCATCTTGTCAAGGAAATACAGAGCCGGGAAATGGATGTTGATGCTTTCTACAAGACCAGGCAATATGTTGGAATTGACTCGATCCACTTTCCGCGTGTGATAAATGGAATGCATCGTACAATCACCCAGGGTACAGGTAGAAAAGCATATGTACGTGACCTCGATATTTGTGGTAAAACAGGGACCTCCGAAAACCCGCATGGTGATGATCATTCTGTTTTCTTTGCATTTGCTCCAAAAGATAATCCCCGGATCGCTCTTGCGGTTTACGTTGAAAATGCAGGTTTCGGTGGAGATATAGCCGCGCCTATAGCTGGTCTTGTGCTTGAGAAACACCTAAAAAAGGACATTTCGAGACCTTTATTGGAGGAAAGAATTAAAAACATTAATCTTATAGGCAAAGAAGACGAATTATGACAATTTCCAGTATCGTAGCCGTTAGTAATAATAATGCCATTGGTGTTGACAACGATTTACCCTGGCATCTTCCCGGAGATCTCAAGTTCTTTAAGGAAACGACCATGGGTAAATATGTCTTGATGGGTAGAAAGAGTTTTGAATCCATTGGCAGACCATTGCCGGGTAGAACCAATATCGTTGTCACTAGAAACAGAGATTTCTACCATTCTGGTGTAATCATTTCAAATTCCATTTCTGATGGTATTCTCCTTGCTAAAAAAGCAGGTGTAGACGAATTATTTATCCTGGGTGGCAGCAATATCTATCATCAAACAATAAACCTTTGGGACAAACTATACATTACCAGGGTGAATGCACATATAGACAATGCGACTGCCTTTTTCCCTGGAATTGTGTTTGAACAATGGAAACTTGTCTCAGAAGAACCACATACGGCCGACGAAAAAAACAAATACGATTATTCCTTCTGTGTATACCACAGAAAGTGATGATCCTGTGAAAGAGGATCTTCTTCAACTTATCTGGAAATTAAAAAAATTTGATCTTGTCAGTTTATCATGCACGAATGGTGCTCTTCTAAGTATCCTGGATTTTGGCTTGCACAACCATAACTCAGGACCTGATTTTATTAATGCAAAAATTAAAATTGATGATACAATCTGGGTTGGTCATATCGAAATACATGTAAAGGCTTCTGAATGGTATCAGCATAAACATCACCTTGATCCTGCATACGACAATGTCATTCTTCATGTCGTTTACACTTACGATAAAGACGTTTACAATAGCAAATCAACATATATTCCCACTTTGACATTGGATACAAGGATATCTGAAAAAACCCTTCTCAGGTTTGAAGACATCAACTCTTCTCTCAGCTGGATCCCATGTGCCAGTCAAATTCATAAAATTGATAAAGCGCGAATCCAGTTAGAGCTTGAATCAATTTATATCAGAAGACTGGAGTCCAAGTCTCAAAGGATATTCAAAATGTTGAATCAAAACAAAAATGACTGGGAGGAGTGCCTTTACCAGTTATTGTTTCAATACCTGGGGCTGAAAATAAACGGTGATGCATTCAAGCAACTTTCATTCAAGGCTCCTTATAAATTATTCAAAAAATATACCCACAATATATTTCTGGCCGAAGCATTTTTGTTCGGACAGGCCGGTATGTTACAAAACCAGGACGCGTATTTCAGAAAGCTTGGAAAAGAATATGATCATTTAAAATTAAAACACAACCTGACGCCGATGTCCGGAGTTGAATGGCACTTTCTAAGATTACGTCCAGCCAATTTCCCAACCATCAGGATTGCACAATTGGCTATGCTATATTCAAGGTTCCCGTCTTTGTTCAGTGTGTTGATTAGATCTTTCAATAAATCTTCATTGGACAAAATCTTTGATAGTGGTACTTCCTCGTACTGGTCAGAACATTATATTCCAGGAAGACCTTCAACTTTCAAATTGAAAAAAATTGGAAAGACAAGCCTAAATCTGCTTCTTATAAATGTAGTCGTTCCAATAATCTTTAGCTATGCAAGGAAAACAGGTAACAATATATTGGTAGAAAAATCAATAGATATCATTTCCCGACTTCCTGCAGAAAAAAACAAAATCACAAATAAATGGTTTGAATTAGGCATAGAATCAAAAAACGCTTTGAAAAGTCAGGCATTGATAGAATTAAAAAGTAATTTTTGTGATAAATATAAATGCATGAACTGCCCGATAGGGCAACAATTGCTATTCAGATGAAACAGAATATAATCGCCAGGATATTATTGTCTCCATTTACATTATTGTACATGAGTATGATTTCACTTCGTAATATCTTTTACGATGCGGGTCTGCTTAAATCGACCAGCTTTAATCTTCCGGTTATTAATATCGGAAACCTGAGCCTGGGAGGAACAGGAAAAACCCCGCATATTGAATACCTTATCCGACTGCTTAGACCTTATCTCAATGTCGCTACGTTAAGCAGGGGTTACAAGCGCAAAAGCAAAGGGTTCCAATGGGTGTCTGCTGTTGATACTGCCAGGGAAAAGGGTGATGAACCAGTCCAGTTCAAAACCAAGTTTCCTGATGTTCCGGTTGCAGTTTCCGAAAGCAGGAATGTCGGTATACCTCTTATTCTTTCCAAAGAACCACAAACACAGCTTATATTGCTGGATGATGCCTTTCAGCATCGCTCTGTTATTCCTGGACTAAACATTCTTTTGAGTGAGTATGATAATCTTTTCACAGATGACTACCTATTGCCGATGGGTCGATTGAGAGAACCACGGTCGTCATATGAAAGGGCAGATATTATAATTGTCAGCAAATGTCCTGCAACCCTGAGCCCAGGTGAGAGAAGTGAAATCATGAATAAAATCCAACCTTTGGAAAAACAAATAGTTCTTTTTTCAAAATACAGCTACCATAC
>JAHHJO010000396.1:0-2164 GCA_018680275.1 Bacteroidia bacterium | reverse complement strand
GTCATAAACATGCCTGAGCTGCCAGCCATTCTGCCTGAAGGCAGGGTAGGAGGCGCGTTATCTCAAAGAAGCGATCCTGCTGATTTGATTTTGATAAATGAAAATGTAATCGACGAATCATCAATATTGAGTCTTAAACCAGGCGCAAGAGTCGCTGTTCCAGGTGAAAGGGTTAAAAGCCTGCTCATTGAATTGATTCCTGACATTCACACAGTTTTAGTCGAAGGTGATGTTTACAAAAGAATCTTGTTGATGCGCAGTAAAGAAATCGATGGGAGTATCGAATCTGCTGCCCTTGTCAATTGGCTTGGAATGGGTCTTGAAAACATAATACAAATAAGACTGAATCCAAAAGAGTTTGTTCCTCTCCCAGCCCAGGGCGTTGCGGCTTATGTATGCCGGGAAAAGGATATTGAAATAAGGAAGATTCTATCAGGAATTCACTGCAAAACAGCGGCCAAACAAACCAATATCGAAAGAAAAGTGTTAAAGGATATTGATACATCAATGCAAAAATCTCTCGGTGTCTTTTGTGAAACAGATAAAGGGTCTAATTATCATACCTATGCTGTTTTGTCAGAGAATCCTGCCAGCATAAAAAGGGCGTTCGTTTCGCAAAGCACCACATATAATTTACCTGAGAAAATAATTGAACAACTTACTAAATAAACTATAGATGTATTTGATATTTGATTGCTCGGCTATTGACAAACCAAAAAACTGGAAAGCACCGTTTTCTGACACTTTTTCCTGGCCTCGGATGATTCACCTTTCCTGGATTATCCTTGATAAGGAGTTAAAGCCTATCGACGATTATGATCATATCATACAACCTGAAGGGTTCGGTATTACAGAAGATCTTGAAAAGAGGTGCAAAATAGATAAAGAAGATATAGCTACAAAAGGTGCACCTCTTGAAGCTGTACTCAAAGGCTTTAATAAAAGTCTGCAGGATGTAGAATATGTTCTGGCCCATAACCTCACTTTTAACGAGAATGTGCTGGCAGCTGAATACTTGAGAAAAGGAATAAGTCACGACCTGTTTAAAAAAGAAAGATTTTGCCTGATGCAGGAAAGTACTTTCTTCTGCAAACTGCCATCAAAGACAGGTGGTTATAAATGGCCTTCACTTACGGAATTGCATTCAATTATTTTTCAAAAAGGCTACGCACCACCGAATAATGCACGGGCCGATGTCATTGCGGCTACAAGATGTTTTAAAGCTTTAATGTTGGGTAAACAACTGGATGATATGTTTGATTTGGAAGATTAAACTTTGATAAGAAAGCTGGGTACCGACTATTTAAATCGTTGGTTTTGAGTTCTACCATGATTTTTTACAATCTAGCTTACGTTTTTAACCCAAGGTGCTGATCAATTTAATAATATACTCTAATTAACATAAAGCTTCCTCACCACTACCCCACTATTCGTTTCCAATGAAATAAAATACATGCCAGAACCTGGGAAGCTCGAATTCAATTTAATGCGATTGTTATCTGATGAACCCCTTTCAACGATCATACCCTGCACATTATAAATTGTGAAATTCATGCTTTGTTTATGACTATTGGTTTTGATAAATATCTCACTTTGGTCTGCTGTCAGAACATTGGGATATAATTCTAAAATATCTGATGCAAGATCAGAAACTGCACTTGTTTCTGTAGGTTCAAAGATCCCCGACACAGAATATTCTGTGCAAAATTCATCCGCAGTAAAAGGTCGGACCCGCCAGTAAAGATTCCCCCACGAGCTGTCCGCTTCCCTTAAAACCATAGATGATTGTGAAACTATGGTATCGAAAAGGACAAGGCTGAATGAAGGTTCCACACCGATTTGAAGCAAATAATAATTGTCTTCATTTGATTCTGACCAGGCAAATTCCACATCCCTGTAATAAACCAATTCGTCTTGATCCGGACTCATTAGTTGAATATCACCAGCATCGTCCGGAGGAGTTATCTCCATGCCCACAGAGCTGATATCTCCTTTTTCATCCAGACTATTAGCCCTCATGGCTGCAATCTGTTCACCCGAAAATCGACCTTTGCAATTTGAAAATGAATAGGACATAATCAATGTACCATCAGAGTAAAAAGTCTCTCCGTTTGGGTCCGTTTGCTGAACAAAACCAACAGAGTCAGGTGTACAGGCCCACCTT
>JAHHJO010000215.1:0-2836 GCA_018680275.1 Bacteroidia bacterium | reverse complement strand
GTGTTCTCTTTTCACCCGGTCAAACATATTGCATGTGGGGAAGGTGGTATGATTACTACAGATTCTGAAACACTCTACAAAAAATTGAAACTATACCGGTCTCATGGCATAACAAAAGATGGCATTTTAGATCCGGATGGTGGCTGGTATTATGAAATGTTTGGATTAGGATTTAATTACAGGATAACTGATATACAATGTGCATTAGGAATCACCCAGTTAGCTAAAAATGATAAGGGACTAAAACGTAGAAAAGAGATTGCTGAGAAATATATTTCTGCATTGTCCGACAAATATAAAATCCAGAAAGTTGGTCACAATGTATCACATGCCTATCACTTGTTTATAATAGAAAGTGATGAAAGGAAGACACTTTATGACTACCTGAGATCTCATAACATCTTTGCGCAAATTCATTATATTCCTATTCATACGCTTTCCTATTACAAGAAGATTGGATATAAAGATGCCAATCTTTCGGAATCTGAAGATTATTATTCCAAATGTCTGAGTATCCCGATGTATCCAGGACTTACCGACAAAGAACAGGATTATGTTATAGAAAAACTTCTTCAATTCAGTGTCTAAAATTGCCATCATACCAGCGCGAGGAGGTTCCAAAAGAATCAAAGGAAAGAATATCCGTGACTTTTGCGGCAAAGCAATAATTGCCTATTCAATTGAAAGTGCAATAAACAGCGGGATTTTTGATGAGGTGATGGTTTCTACGGATAACGATGAAATAGCCTCCATAGCAAAATCTTATGGTGCCGAGGTTCCATTTTTGAGAAGTCAAGAAAACGCCAGCGACCATGCAACGACATATGCCGTCATCAATGAGGTATTGAATGAATATATAAAAAGAGGGAGGGAATTTAAATATTGTTGTTGTCTCTATCCTACTGCACCCTTCGTAACACCAGACATGCTTATGGAAGCATGGACAAAATTGAATAGTTCTGGTGTTGAAGCGGTGTTTACAATAACTCCTTTTTCATACCCAGTTCAAAGAGCACTTCATCTGGTTGATGCAAACCCAAAGATGAAGCATCCTGAAAATGTCAAAAAGAGATCCCAGGACCTTGAAGCACATTATCATGATGCAGGAATGTTTTATTTCTATAAAAGCAGAATTTACCTTGAAAAAAAGTCTGTATTTGAAATGCAAAGCAAGGCGATTATCGTTCCTGAATTACGAGCTCAGGATATCGATAATGAGACTGATTGGAAACTGGCAGAGCTAAAATATCGTTTCCTGAATAATGAAATCAATGATTAAACTTGCTGTCTTCAGGGCTGATGCATCACCAATTATTGGAGGAGGTCATATGCACAGATGCCTGATTCTTGCAGAAGAACTGGCAAAACTGGGTTTCATGATTGCTTTTATTTCCAGTGAAATCTCTTCCTTTTATAAATCCAGGATAGAAAACAAACAATTCAGACTCTATTTTAATGAAGACGGTTCGGAAGAAGACGAATTTCTGCTTTCAACCTTGAATGAAATTGGCAATCAGGTCCAAAATAAAATATTAATCATCGACAGTGATATTGAAGCCCTTCAAAATTCTCTTCTCCAGGTTAAAGTCAGATCTCTCAGATGGAAACTCATGTATTTTGTATTCCATGACAGGCAGAAATTAGATGCCGATATCATTCTGAATCAGAATATTCGGGCACATGAACTGGAATATCAAATCCCGGAACAATCTGTTAGACTACTGGGTACAAATTTCGTAATCCTGGATAAGGGATTTAATCACATCCAGAATAAGCTTCCAGAATTTGCTGATAAAAAAAACATACTATTCGCATTCTTTGGCAGTGCAGATGCCAAAAATCGAAGCCATACTATTTTGAAATTGATTTTGGATTCAGAATTGAAATTTGAAAAGATTATTCTCGTAGTAGCTAAGCTAAATCAGAAATTGGAACAAATAATAAAACTGGCAGAATCAAAACCAAAATTGATCGAGCTTCATATCCAGACAGATACCATTCATGAACTTATGTCAGAGGCCAAATTTGCATTCACTTCGGGCGGCTTAAGCCTATGGGAACTAGCAAGTTGCAAAGTAAGTCAGATCGTTGTTCCAACAAGCGAAAGAGAACAACTTACCCTCGACTATTGTAGAGATCATGGACTGGTTCATACTATTGGTGAACCCGAGAATCTTTCATCAAAAGCATTTGCAGACATCATTAAAAAGATAATGGCAAATGAAAATAATGAAGCAATGGTCAATAAGTTTTATAAACTTGTAAATACCAAGGGGGTCGAAAAAGTGGCCCTTGCCATAAATCACTTGTTTTAAATGGAAAAACACAAAAGGACAGAAGCATTTGCGAAGGATATTCATGAAGAAAAACATCTGTCAGCATTCAATCATCTTATTGCAGGCATTGATAAAAGTATTATTGATGATCTTGACGGAATAGCCAGTCCTATCCTTTTCATATTGGGATCACAGCGATCAGGCAGTACACTTTTGAGCCAAATGCTTATCAATCATTTTGAACTTGGTTATCCCAACAATTTTATTGCAAGGTTCTGGAAAGCACCATTGATTGGGACAATATTGTATGATCAGATATTCACTTCAAAACCCAGACTTGATTATACCTCAACTCTAGGGTATACAGATGGACCACACGGACCGCATGAGTTCGGTTACTTTTGGAAGTCTTACCTTGGGGAAGAGAATAATACATCTATAGATAAATCTCAATTAGCATCAATACTTGGTGGCCTGACCAAACAAACCCAATCACCCTGGTTGTTCAAAAACCTGCATTATATCAAGAATAATATCAAGGAGATATCAAGGGTATATCC
>JAHHJO010000011.1:0-2129 GCA_018680275.1 Bacteroidia bacterium | reverse complement strand
ATGATCTAAAAGATATCAGGGAGATCATGAACAGGTCTTCGCGGTTTATTTCACTAAGTGGCTTATCGGGTATTTCTGCAGGTATCTTTTGATTAGTCGGAGCATTCCTGGCTTACAGGTACGTGTTTTCCGGTCAGAATTATCTTGTATATGATCAGATTAGCATTCCCGGTACAGCCCTTTCACGATTAATCGTTATTGCATTAGCTGCATTTACACTGGCTATATCAACCACAATATATTTTACAACCAGGCAAAGCAAAAAAAAGCAGTTAGGAATCTGGGATCAGCAAACGAAAAACTTGTTATTCAACTTAATCACACCATCAATTACGGGAGGTATAGTATGCATCATTTTGATGCTGAAAGGATATATTGGAATTGTTATTCCGTTAACACTGGTATTCTATGGCCTGGCTCTTTATACTGCCAGCAACTTTACTATGAAAGAGGTTAGAATACTTGGATTTATTCAAATCGTCCTTGGGATTATTGCTCTCTTGTTTGTTGAATACAGCCTACATATTTGGGCAGTCGGGTTTGGATTGGTACACATCGTTTATGGTATTATCGTCGAACGAAAGTATAAGCCGTGAAAGCTGTATTAAAAAATCTGGACAAAGCCTTCGAAAATAAAATCCGGCTATGTATCATGTCGGCACTGGTTGCCAGTGATCACAAGGATTTCATTTCACTCAGGGAATTGCTGGATGTAACTGACGGCAACCTGGCGACCCATTTAAAGTCCCTTGAAAAAAGCCGGTACATCAGTTTTGAAAAGGAATTTGTAAACAGGAAACCCAAAACGAAGTACTACGCCACAGAGCAGGGAAGGAAGGCTTTTCAAAAGCATATCAATGCGATAGAAGAATTACTCAAAATAAATTAGAATACATGGAAATTCATTCAGGAACATCTCATACAATCAATTGGATCATTGCAATGCTTTTTATTACAATAGGCATACTCAATATATTCCTGGTTCATCCGCTAAAAGGTATATTTTATATCCTTTTATCCATTATCTATTTGCCTCCAATTCATGAATCACTCCAATCCAAATTCGGATTTTCGATAAACAATGTTTTGAAATATGCCCTGGCAATTTTGATTCTTTGGGGAACACTGGCTGTAGGTGATTTAATGGAATTGTTTGAGGCGTGGATGCTTGGATCATAATCGATGGAATGCATTTAAGAAATATTTATAAAAAATAATGGAAATATCATGAGTCATAATTATTCAAAAATCCTAAAAATGAGCATTATCTTATTGATCATGTCGGCATATGCCTGTAATTCTGATCGATCAGAGATTCCATCCCAAATGGAATTTGTCAAAGAGAAATGGCATCTGAAAGAAGGTAAGGATTATACCTACCGATATCCAATGCTTAATTCTTTACTCTATAATGACACAATCAGATCACTTGATAAAGACGAAATTCTGAATTTGCTCGGCGAACCTGATTATGAAAGGGAAAGGCATTTTTATTACAGGGTACAGGAGACAAGACTTGTTTCCTGGAGATTACATACAAGGACCCTGGTTATAAAACTTAGAGATGATGATTCCATTGAGTGGATTAAGGTGCATGAATGATCAAAGGCCATCTGATCCTTCAATATTTATAATTTGTTCAGACTAAGTTTTTTAATCTTTCCTCCCAGGTCTCAAAACTTCTTCTTTTATTGTTCTCATAATGACAAAGATCAAATTATTTATTGCCTCTACTCTCGATGGATATATTGCCGGAAAAGATGGTAATCTTGACTGGCTAAATAATTATCCGGATCCCAAGGATTCAGATTATGGATATGGGGAATTTTATGCAGGTATTGATATTGTCATTATGGGAAGAAAAACCTACGAAGAAGTATTAGGTTTTGGTGTGGAATGGCCATATGGACAATGTAAATCATACATCGTTACTTCTCAATCAGATTATCGATGCAAAACAGTCAATACGGAAGTCCTGGGTCAGATTGATCATAGATCGATTGATGATCTTAAATCGGAAAGCAGGAAGCATATCTGGCTTATAGGGGGAGGACAGTTAAATTCAGCATTTCCCAGACCCGGTCAGATTGATGAATTACTGATTTGTTTTATTCCTGTAATACTTGGAG
>JAHHJO010000153.1:0-4137 GCA_018680275.1 Bacteroidia bacterium | reverse complement strand
ATCCAATACCCTGTAAGGCATTGAATAAGAAACTTCGCTCAATATCCAATGTACCAGTTCTTCAGTCTCAGGACGAGGTATAAGTACATGTTCGTTAACATAAAACCAGATCCCGTAGAAATAAGCGCTTTGACAAACGTATTGAACTGGAACGCCTGATATGAGTCTGTCGAGATCGCCTTCAAAATCCTTGATATCAATACCTCTCATGGCATCGGTATAATAAGCAGCTATATTGCCTGCTTCTCTCTCACCATACATCCCGGACAAGGCTTTACGGATCCTTTCTTTCATGCTAAAATCATTTCCTTTCAACATAAACCGGGTAATTGAAATGATTAAAGTAAGATCCTTTTAAAGTCCGTTTTGTTCTGTCCAATATCATATGTCTTTCAAGATTAAAAGACAGGCTATAATCAGCAGCTTCAGGTTGAATATCATAGGACATTTTATCCGCTAGCTCAGGGATCGACTTATAAGTGGTATCCAATGCAGATCTGAGGCGATACATCAAACATGTAATATCATTCCTCTCCCTATCATCAAGCTGCTTAAATCTTCCGATACTTCCGGACTGAATGCTGGCCGTTTCCCTGTATTTCCATCCTTCCATATAATCATTAGGCAATTTTTGCTGATCTGGATCGAGCATCGAACTTTCAAAAGGTATTTCCATGAACTGACACAACTGCGGAACAATGGTCCCCGGATCAGTCACCAGGTTTTCATATTGAATGGTTAAACATGTAGGCTTATTAATGTACTCCAATCCAGCTGTTGTATTCAGTAAATAAATGACACAGGCATCATAGACATGCATACCCCGATTGATCAGTGATGCGATAGTATCTTCATGATTTCTTACGATATGAATGACTTTCGATCCAGGAAATGACTTTAAAAACTTGTTGAAGCAAAAGACGTTAGACGGTGTTTTCTCAGCCCATATCATTTTACTTTCTTCCTTCATCGACTTCATATAAAACACCTCTGCAAAATCAGGAAAGGAATTACTTGCATAAAGAAGCTGCTTCAATTCCTCATTTGAAATAGAGTATTCATTATCAATTATAATTCCCCTGAGATGATGCCAGCCAGCACTTCGGAGTCCTGCAAAATATTTCCTGAATAAGCGGGCTTTCTGTTTGCCCCATTTCTCATATAATTCTTCTTTTGAAAACAAGGCAGTCTCAGATCCACAAAAGACTTTACTATGCCTGTTCAGGATTCTCCTGAGTAGTGAACTTCCGGTACTTGGGCTTCCCCCGATTAATAAGGCCATATTTGTAATGTAAAGGAAATATCAAAAGTGCAGATTATTTCGTTTTCTTTTATACCATATTTTATTTTAAATTGTATTGATGAAAAAAGAGAAGTATAACTTTGAATGTGAGGTTTTTGATTCGATAGACTTATTACCAAAAGAAATACAACAACTTCTGGCCGTCGCTGAAGACCAATTAAACTATTCATATGCGCCGTATTCAAATTTCCTGGTCGGTGCAGCTGCACAATTGGAAAATGGTGAAATACATGCAGGATGTAACCAGGAGAATGCTTCCTATCCATTATGTATCTGTGCAGAACGCGTCGCTCTATATAATGTTGGATCTCGCCATAAAGACTTTATAATCACTGCCATGGCCATCACTGCCCATAATCCCAGGAAAACGTTAAACGAACCTTGTATGCCATGTGGTGCCTGCCGACAGGTTATCCAGGAATTTGAGCAACGACAGAATAGTCCAATGGATCTTTACCTCACGGGTGACTCGGGTAAAATCATCAAGATTGCAGGAATTAAGAACATACTTCCATTATCATTTAATATTAATAATTTGATTTGAGGAGGAACCACCTTCGCTAAAGCTTCGGCGGTTAAAGCTTCGGCGGTTACATATAGATGATTTATTTAGCTTTTACTGCAGTAGTTCAAAAAACTCCATATTTCCGTCATTGACAGCTGTTACTAAATAATCTATATCTCCACAGTTTATGATTTCAATACTCTTCACATTCCCTGAAGTGATCAAGCCTGAGTCCTGGTAAATTTCAAAGTTATTCTGTCCATCACCTAAAAGGACATACCCTTTTGATGCATCATACCTGACAGTTTCTACTTCCGCATTGTAGATGTTACCTGCTCCGATAATATCAAGATGTCCATCTTTATTAATATCCCGCACTAGAATATCCAATGTTGGACCAAATTGTGCTTCCAATGGAAGGCTTTTCCTTTTGTATTGCTGATTACCGTCATTAACAAGAATTACAGATTCAAAATTATCGGCCTGGTAGTGAATGGCTGATGATAATTTATCTTCCCCATATATCTTGATCAGATCCGCTTCAGCAAAACTTTTAAAAGTGGGGAATTTGTCTTTAATAAAAGGCATCTGTTGAGAGGAACACTCCCTGCCTCTGACAGGTAGAAGTTTGCCACTCGATTCTTTGGACAGGACAATATCCAGATTGCCTGTATTATCAAAATCATCACAAAAGACATGGAACGGCTTTTCTTCTTTTGCACCGAATTTATTGTTTAAGCCGAGATTGCCAAGCACAAGGTCAAGATCACCGTCCTGATCCAGGTCCTCAGCATGTACAGCATACCACCAGCCTGTTCCTGATATCTGAGAAAGATCATTTTTTATAAATCTGCCATTCTCATTCTCCATCACTATCAGCCCCATCCATTCACCAACGACGATAATATCTTCGTCTCCGTCACCATCATAATCAGAACAAATGGCATCAGTCACCAATCCCAACTTATTCAATCCTGGTGCCATCTCATTATTGACTGCGATAAACCTGTTGTTCTCATTCTTCAACAGGTAGGAATCTGCTGGCAATGGATATTGACCCGGAATCACACGGCCTGCCACAAATAAATCCTGGTATCCGTCTTTATCATAATCCAGAGCGCGGACAACAGAACCACTTGACCTGATATCGGGTAAGCGGTTATTTGATTTTCGGAACTTTCCGTTACCATTATTTATATATAACCTGTCTGACATCATCCTGTTGCCAGGTTCTTTTTCGTTACTCCCGGTCAGCACATAAAGGTCCATATCCTTGTCATTGTCAGCATCAAAAAACAAAGCGTCGATATCTTCAGAATCTCGATCCTTATTGAACAGGGACTGGTTACTCTTGCTGAATTTTCCATTTTGATCCTGGATATACAGGCTCGAAGTATTTCCGTGAGCACTCCCTATAAAAACATCAACTAATCCGTCATTATTCACATCCCCTTTTACAAATGCAGGTCCAATCGTAGAAAGCTTGTTGGGTAATAGTACTTCCTTTTCAAAATCATTGTAATTGTTTTCTGTGTGATTGATTCTTAAACCCTCCGGCGGATCAGTTTTCTTTTTAAATAAAGGCTTTGCAGAGGCAATTGCACGGGATCCCGCGCTGGCATCTGCGTAATCAAGTAACAACTGCTTATTGGCCTTGACATTCTCTATCAATTGTGTTTTGCCATCAGGCCATGTGACCCTGATTGATTCTGCTGTTTTATAATCATTCAAGCCAATAACCATCGTTGGACTATTTGAAGACTGGAATCCTCGCGTTAGAAAATGAGAATAGTATTGAGTCTCACCTCCTGCAGTGACTTCAAGTTTACATCCAATTCCCTGTGTATTACCGGTAGTACCTTTAAACTTTATTCTCAGGTAGTTGGAGCTGCTGTTATTTTGATAAACAGAACAGAAATCTTCAAGATTGTTGAGCACCAGGTCAAGGTCGCCATCATTATCAAGGTCGCCATATGCAGCACCATTTGAATTTAACTTTTGAGATAATCCCCATTTTTGGATTGCATTTTCAAAGGTTCCGTTTCCTTTGTTCCTACACATGTAATTTGCCAGCTTGAAGGAAGGTACAAGTTCAAAAACTTCATCAATATGCATTTGACCCTGTGCACTTCTCTCGCTTAGCCTGTTCTTGTAATCATTATCAGTCATTTCTCTCTTTATACCATTCGTCACAAACAGGTCCTTATTTCCATCACCATCAAAATCAGCAAAAAGAGGTGCCCAAGACCAATCGGTTTTAGAGACTCCGGCAATCTGGCCCATTTCTTGGAAAGTTCCGTCACCGTTACCCAACTGCATGGTATTGAAC
>JAHHJO010000569.1:0-3650 GCA_018680275.1 Bacteroidia bacterium | reverse complement strand
TTCTTCTATCCTTGCTTACCAGCATATCAGTTCCTTCTATTTTCACCTTTCCCATCATTGATTCAATTGTTCTGTATTTAGCCTCGACCGGTATTTCATAAGCATCCATTCGGTTGCTATTATTCATTTGGTTAATGCTCCTTGCTATTGTTGCCAGGGAAAAGGCTGATTGGATCTCATCCTGGTTCTTGATATATCTTTCAAGCCTGTCTATCGTTTCTACAACTTCATAGTTATATATTTCATATGGTTCTTGTATAAAGCCGGCAATCTCCAATGGTCTGAAGCCTGAAAACTCCTCTTCAAAAAACCTGAAATCCGCAGTTATCTTTTCACCCTTTGGTAAATTTGATGAAATAGAATAATTGGTGTGTATCATGGATATTCCCCATATCGAAAAACCAAGAAAAATTATAAACCCGAACCATATCTGAGTTTCTTTTTTCCGGGTTTTCTCATAAAACCGGGATAAAAAAACCGACCATTTATCAGAACCATTATCTACTCTTGTCAGTTTATCTGCCCCGAACAAACTAAGCATTGGACATGTAAATGCAATGACAACAATGTATGCAAGTATAACGCCTATAGCAGCATTCAGCCCAAAACCCTGTATGGGTTGAATCCTTGAACTCATCAATGTCGCAAATCCTGCAGCAGTGGTCGTAGAAGTCATTAGGGTAGCAAGTCCGATTTGTTTGATTGTAATCTGAATAGCTTCCTTGTTGGTCAACCCTTTTTTAAGCTCATCGATATACTTTGTCATAATGTGCACAACATCACTTGTGCCAACAATCAACATTAATACTGGATATAGTGCTGCCATAAGTGTCAGTTCCCTGCCAAGGACAGATAGCATGGCCAGGAATAATATCAAGCCTATTCCAATGGTACTTAATGCAATCATTATAGCTATAGGTCTTCTGTATAAAAACACCATAATGATGGTGACAAGAATCCCGCTGATAATTGTAGATAAAGTGATCTCCCTGACTTGCATCCTCGACATTGTGTCCTGGAAATATGCCCTGCCCAAAATATGGTATTGACTGAAACCGGATTCTTCAAGCAGCAGGTTCAAATTTTTCATCAGCTCTTTTGACTCATTGATGAAAAGCCCATCTTTTGTTTTTAAAATGAGCGAAGTCGCAGTTGCATCTTCATTTACAAGGTTGTAGACGACACGATCATCATTCATCAGACGTATACTGTCCTGTTTCAGCTTTTCAGAATCATCCAGGTGAATGGCCGGGATTGAAGAAGGTCCAAATGGTGTCTTTACCGGGTATCTGAATCTGGTAAGTGACCGAACTGACTGGACATAGGGAAGTTCCCGACATTTAACAGAAAACTCGTCCAGGGTACTGAGAAAAGTGCTGTCAAAGACCGATGGTTTGTTCGGAAATGCAATCAACAGAAAATTATCATCGGATTCGAACTCCTCTACAAATGACTGGAAAAATTCCAGGTCTTCGTCACCCTGGGGGAAGAATTGTTCAAAACTAAAGTCATAGGATAACCTTGGAATAAAGAATACACCAGCCAGGGTGAGGACAAGAAATATCCCTATGAGCAATTTTCGGTAAGCATAGAACTTTTCAAAGTACATGGGAGTATAACACCAATGATCCGATTTTGCTTATAAATTTGTCTATAATTTTAATTTTTTATGCTTAAAGCCTTTTTAAGGAATGATAAAATAGAAGCGGGTTGTGATGAAGCAGGTCGTGGATGTCTTGCAGGACCTGTATTTGCAGCAGCTGTAATCCTGCCCAAGGATTTTAGTCACCCATTCCTGAGAGACTCCAAAAAACTGAACTTCATTCAAAAAGAAGAACTCTTTCACTTCATCAAAGCAAATGCTATAGACTTTAAAGTAAGCCAGGTCACACCAGGAAAGATTGATAAAATAAACATCCTGAATGCTTCCATTCTCGCCATGCATAAGGCACTGGACAGACTTAAAACCAGACCAGAGTTGATTCTTGTTGACGGGAACCGCTTTAAGCCTTATAAAAAAATACCTTTTGAATGCATTATAAAAGGAGATGACAAATTTTATTCTATAGCCGCTGCATCAGTTTTGGCCAAAGTCAGCCGAGACAGATATATGAAAAGGATGGCGAAAAAGTATCCGTATTATTCCTGGGAAACAAATATGGGTTACCCGACAATAACCCATAGGAAATCAATCCTGGAAAACGGTATCAGTCCACTTCACCGTAAAAGCTTCAGACTATTTGGAGATGGACAAATGAAGCTCTTCGAATAGATCAATTCTTTACTTTCATGGTTTATTGTTTATTGAACGGCATAATCTTACTTTTGCATTCACAAATTTAATTCATGAGCATTCTTACAGTCGGCACAGTTGCCTTTGATGATATCGAAACACCCTTTGGAAAAGTAGAAAAGGTAATCGGGGGAGCATGTACCTATATTTCATGGGCAGCCTCTTATTTCACTAATGATATTCGTCTGACTTCAGTCGTAGGCGGTGATTTCCCCGATGAAGAGATCAGGGAACTCGAAGGCAGAGGTGTCAATATGGAAGGACTAAAAGTATTATCGAATGGTAAAACTTTCTTCTGGGCAGGTAAATACCATGAGAACATGAACATGAGAGATACCATAACAACCGACTTGAATGTATTGGATGATTTTGATCCTGAATTACCGGCCAGTTATTATGATAGTAAATATGTAATGCTTGGAAACCTGACACCGGAAATACAAAACAGGGTCATCGATCAATTGTCAAATCCGAGACTCATCGTACTTGATACTATGAATTTCTGGATGGATATAGCCCTGGAAAATCTTAAAAAAGCAATTTCAAGGGTTCAGGTTCTCACGATCAATGACGAGGAAGCAAGACAATTATCAGGTGAATATTCACTGGTCAATGCAGCAGAGAAAATTTTCGAAATGGGTCCGAAATACCTTGTGATTAAAAAAGGGGAACACGGCGCCCTATTAATATCACCAGATCAGATGTTTTATGCGCCAGCCCTTCCGCTGTCCATGGTTAAGGATCCTACTGGTGCAGGAGATACTTTTGCAGGTGGATTTATCGGTCATCTTGCCAAAACAGACGACCTAAGCTTTGAAAACCTTAAAAGAGCAGTTATCTATGGCTCGGCTATGGCATCTTTTTGTGTAGAAGAGTTTAGCCTGACCAAGATGAAAAAGCTAAGCCAGGACGACATAAGACTAAGAGTCCAGAAGTTTGTTGATATAACAAGCTTTGATGTATAAATGTATTTGATGCTGTTTTACAGCAAGGAAATATAATGTCAGTTCGGAATTTTATCCCAATCCAGCACCATTTTTATTGTATACCCAGATCAGAAGGATGACAAACAATAAAAACGCAACTAAAAATTGTCCCAAGCAAGAACCTTTTTTCCCCCAATTTTGATCGTGTCCACCAGACATTTTTTTTCAGATTTGTTTATGCCAACAAAGAAAAAGAAAATATCAAATATTTACCTTAAAGTGCCGCACATTTATTCTTGAGCCATGATTTGTGTTCTTCGTCAAGATGTGGACTCAATTTTTCATAAACCATATTATGATATGAATTTAGCCATTCCAGTTCACCTCTTGTCAACATCGGTTGGTCGATGAGAGAAGTATCAATTGGGAAT
>JAHHJO010000161.1:0-11196 GCA_018680275.1 Bacteroidia bacterium | reverse complement strand
TGGCACGACTTGCAGCCAAAATGCGTGGCTTCAGTGATGCCCAACTGGTATTGGATAATAATGGGATTCTTGAAAAGATCGACTGATTTCCTTTTCAGAAATTTCGCTCCTTGTTGATTTTATAGTCGAAGATATCAGGTCTTTGGTAATGTCCGCTTACAGAAAGATTCATGCTTTCAGCCCGATTCGAACTGAGGTTAATCTCAACAGTGATTAATTCAGCTTTATCATAAACAGGTTCAAGAATAATATTTCCGGCCGGCCCATAAATTGCAGATCCTCCTTTCAGGATGAACTCGTCATTCTGTTGTAAACCTGGATTGAGTTCTTTAGGAATATCTTTAGAATAACAAATCTGTCCAACACTGACGACATGACATCTGCCTTCCATGGCATAATGCCTCGAAGCTACATGATGCATTTCTTTGACGTAAGGCCATAAAGCGATATGAATATCTTCCATTTCGTCATGCATCGATTGGCGCGCCATTGGCATCCAGTGTTCCCAGCAGATTAAAGTACCAATTCTGCCGAATTTGGTGTCAACAGATTTAAGACCAAAACCATCTCCCATACCATGTACAAGCTTTTCTGTGTAGGTAGGCATCAATTTACGATGATGATTGGATATTTCTCCTTTGTTATTGAGAGTGATGACAGTATTGTAAATGGTATTGTTTCCTCTTCCTTTTGTAATGATCTCATTAAGGCCTATGACACAGTGAATATTATGAGTTGAAACAGCCTCTTGTATTTTCTTTAGTCCACCATTTAGAACATCAACACTGTTACTAAACATCCTGGCCCAAACTTCTTTGACAGGTGCATGATCCCATAAAGCAACATCATGGCAGACATCAAGCCAGAAAGGGTATCCCGATAACCAGCATTCTCCAAATACGATAAGATCACATGACTGTTCAGCTGCAGTTGAGATATATGTGCAGCTACGATCAATGGTTTTTTCCAATTGGAAATAATCCGGACCGTACTGAACGATGGCGACTTTCATCTTGCTATACTTTCCTGATCATAATAGCAGAAGCACCACCTCCACCATTACATATGGCAGCAAGACCTGTTGTGCCGTCTTTTAGTTGAAGCACATTTGTCAAGGTTGTTACAATCCGTGCACCGGAGGCTCCAAGAGGATGACCTAGTGAAACAGATCCGCCTAGAACATTCACCTTTTCGGGGTCAACTCCGACAAGTTGGTTATATACCAGGGGAACTACACTAAATGCTTCATTGACTTCATAATAATCAATATCGGCAGTTGTTTTGCCAGTCATTTTAAATATATCTTCTGTGGCTTTTGCCGGGGCAGTTGTAAACCACTCCGGTTCATGAGCAGCATCTGTAAAAGCAATGATTTCTGCAATGGGTTGAAGTCCTAACTCATCTACTGCCTTTTGACTTACAAGAACCAGGGCGGCAGCCCCATCATTGATAGTCGAAGCGTTGGCGGCTGTTACAGTTCCATCTTTTGAAAAAGCAGCACGCAGATTCGGGATTTTATCGAATTTTACACTTTTATATTCCTCATCTTCATCTATAACCAAAGGTTCTCCTCTCCGTTGGGGTACTTCTACTGCTACGATTTCATTTTTGAAATAACCTTTATCTGTGGATTCTGCGGATAGTTTATAGGACTTTATGGCAAATTCATCCTGTGCTTCCCTGGAAATATTGTGTTCTGAGGCCGTCTTGTCTGCACATACGCCCATAATGCACTCATTGTATACATCCCAAAGCCCGTCTTTTTGCAATCCGTCAACAAAATCAGAATTCCCAAATTTATATCCAAAACGTGCATTTGGTACATAATATGGAATTTGAGACATATTCTCCATACCTCCGGTAACAACGATATCACGTTGGCCCAGCATGATACTTTGAGCACCAAACATAATAGACTTGGCACCCGAGGAACATACTTTATTGACTGTTGTGCACGGAACAGTATTCGGAATACCTGCAAATATTGCGGCCTGACGTGCTGGAGCCTGTCCGAGGTTAGCTGAAACCACATTTCCCATAAACACTTCCTCTACTTTATCAGCACTTATTTTTGCTCTTTCCAATGCCCCTTTGATGGCATATGAACCAAGTTTGGTTGCAGAGATTTTGGAAAACATGCCTCCAAAACTACCAATCGGGGTTCTTACTGCTGATGCTATATATACCTTGTTCATTTTTATTGTTTTATTTGCTCACAAACTTAGAAACATCTTCCAAATAAATAATTAATAGATGCATTCAATTGATTAATTTATGTATTTGGTCAAATCTTTGTTAAATCTGCATAGGAAGAAAATTATTCTCCTATGTTAAACGTAATTATAGAAAAAAGAGTTTTATGGCACTTAGCAGAACAATCAGCCTTTTTATAATATTATTATTTACCGGTTTTTCTTCAAGTGGACAAGTATTGCCTTCAAATGAAGCTGAATATGATTCCATCTATGCCATAAACATCAAATTGAGCAAGATCAATGGTGTTTATATACCTAAGGATCTGTTTGAAGCACATCAGCAACTGATCAAGCTGACACCAAAGGAATCCCTGGATAAATTCAAGATGGCAGAAGAAAAAGAAGTCTGTAAAAAGCTGCATTTCGGTATCGGAAGATGGATGATTGTCAATTGGAATTTTTATGATGGGTCAAGAATGTCACATTACCTTAAGGAAAAAGGCGTGCTTCATCCTGATGATATGGCTCAGTTCATTTTAAGGACTTTTCACAGGAACCTGAACAAGTTGGAATCTGATCAGGAGAACATCATTAAAGAGCTGGCTGAGGCGCGAAAAAAGGAGGCCGAATATCTTATCAATAACTAATATTAAAAAATTACCTCATATTTGTGATCCCAAAAGCCGCTTTTTGGAACACTTAAACCATAATAGTAAATGACTAAAAAACTCCTCATAGTCGAGTCACCAGCTAAAGCAAAAACGATAAATAAGTACCTCGGGAATGAATTTATTGTGAAGTCGAGTTATGGACATATTCGCGACCTGGATAAAGGGAACAAAGGTATAGATAAGGAAAATAGATTTGAACCTAAATACGTCGTATCACCGGAGAAGAGAAGAGTTGTTAAAGAACTTAAGGATACTGTAAAAACTGTCAGTGAAGTCTGGCTCGCAACGGATGAAGACCGGGAAGGGGAGGCGATATCATGGCATTTGTGCAAAGTACTAGGCCTTGATGAAGATACTACAAAGCGTATTGTTTTCAGGGAGATTACCAAATCAGCCATTCAAAAAGCCATTGAAGAACCAAGGGTCGTTGATAAATTCCTGGTCAATGCTCAACAAGCAAGAAGGATACTTGACAGGCTGGTTGGTTTTGAATTATCTGAAATACTGTGGCGAAAAGTAAAGGGAAAATTATCAGCTGGAAGAGTACAATCCGTAGCGGTTAAATTAATTGTAGATCGTGAGAGAGAGATAAATGCGCATGATGCCAGACCATTTTATAAAGTTGTGGCATTGTTCAAGGTGAAAAACGCACAGGGAAAATTCGTTGACCTGAAAGCAGAACTCAAGGAACGCTACTCTACCTATGAAGAGGCAGAGTCATTCCTGAATAATCATATCGGATCCAACTATACAATTACTGATATCATTGTAAAACCATCCAAACGTCGACCTGCACCTCCTTTTACAACTTCTACCTTACAACAGGATGCCAGCCGAAAGCTTTATTTTTCTGTGAACAGGACAATGTCTACTGCGCAGAAATTGTATGAGCAGGGTTTTATAACTTATATGAGAACGGATTCAACCAGTCTCAGTGAAACGGCAATTGCTACGATTGCAAATGAAGTAAAAGAAAATTTCGGAGAACGGTATTCCAAGGTTCGTAGATTTTCTACAAAAGATTCACAGGCACAGGAAGCGCACGAAGCCATCAGACCTTCATATATCAATAATACAACGATCGCTGGTGACAGGGATATGCAGAGATTATATGAATTGATCTGGAAAAGAACGATTGCTTCTCAAATGGCAGATGCTGAGCTTGAGAAAACAACGGTTACAATTCAGTCCGATGCCAATGCCAATTTTGAAGCAAAAGGTGAAGTTTTAAAATTTGATGGATTCCTGAAAGTATATATGGAATCTAAAGACGATTCAGAAGATGAAGATGCGAAAGGAATACTTCCGCCGCTTAGTGTAGGGCAGAAATTGGACCTTGATAATATACAGGCAATTGAAAGATTCACAAGGCCTCCATCAAGATATACGGAAGCCAGTCTCGTTAAAAAGCTTGAGGAACTTGGAATCGGAAGACCATCTACCTATGCGCCGACCATTACCAAGATCATGGAAAAGGAAAGAGGATATGTCACAAAGGAAAGCAGGGAAGGCGTTGAAAGAAAATACAATGTTATCACTCTCCAAAATGATGAAATATCATCCGTTCAGGAAAGTGAAATGACGGGTGCTACAAGTAATCGTCTTTATCCAAGTGATTTGGGAATGCTGGTTAGTGATTTTCTCAGTGAGCATTTTAATGAGATTATGACTTACAGTTTTACTGCGGACATTGAAGATAAGCTTGACCAGATTGCATCTGGTAAGGAAGAATGGCATAAAATGATTGAGGATTTTTATGGCCCTTTTCACGAAACCGTCGAAAAAACCATTGCTGAAGCTCAAAGAGTCAAAGGACGACGTGAGTTGGGTAAAGACCCGGAGACCGGACATACCCTGCTGGCTCAAATGACACGTTTTGGTCCGGTTGTGCAGATAGGAACCAAAGAAGAAGTTGGTGAAGAAGGCAAACCAAGATTTGCAAATCTGAAACCAGGTCAGTCAATCGAGACAATCGAGTTTGATGAAGCCATGGAATTATTCAAATTGCCGATCACACTTGGAGATTACGATGGATTGGAAGTGATCGTTAATGCAGGACGTTTTGGTCCTTATGTAAAACATAATGAAAAATTCATTTCACTTGGCAGGAGCGCAGACCCGATGACAGTAACGATGGAACAAGCCATTGAATTGATTGAAGCCAAAAAGAAAGAAGATGCACCTATCGGTACCTACAAAGGGCATGAAATTACAAAGGGTAAAGGGCGATTTGGTCCCTTCCTGAAATGGAATGAACTGTTTATTAATATTCCCAAGAGAATTGATCCGGAAACTATTAAAATGGAAGAAGCTTTTGAGCTTATTGAAGCAAAAATAGAAAAGGAAGCCAATCGCTATATCCAACAATGGACCGATGAAAAAATAGCCCTCGAAAACGGAAGATGGGGACCATTTATACGTTTTAAGAAAAAGTCATTTAAACTGCCAAAGAAGGATGACGGGGAGAAATGGACTTCTGAAGAATTGAAGGAGACGCCATTGGATCAGGTCAAGAAATGGTTGAAGGATCAGGGTGCAAAAGGTATCAAGAAATAGGCATACCAAAAAATCATTGATTTTCAAGAAGAAATTTATAGAGATGAACAGCGACTTTGCTGCTGCTGTTCCCATCTCCCAATTCGCTTCTGATCTTCTTGTAACTTTCTAGAATATTCCGGTATTTATCATCTTGAACTATTTGTTTAAATGCCACACTAAGACTCTTAATGTTAAGTTCGTTTTGAAGGAGTTCAGGGACGACTTGTTTCTGAGCGATCAGATTGACAAGTGATATATATTCAGTATTTACCAGTTTTTTACCAATGGCAAAACTGATCGGATTTGTTTTGTAAATCACAATTTGCGGAATATTAAACAGTGCCAATTCCAGTGTTGCAGTTCCGCTGCTGACAATTGCAGCATCAATCCCGGACATCACTTCATAGGAGTTGTCAAATTCGACATCCATATGTTCAACATACTTCGGTATATGGTCAAGATAGAAGTCCTTGGGTATATGACTCAGCCCGGCAACAATGAAATGATATTGCTGATGTCTGGAAGCGAATTCTACCATTAATGGTAAATGTCTTTTTATTTCCTGCTTTCGGCTTCCGGGAAACAAGCCTACTTTTTTAACAGTAATATTTTCTTTTGTTTCACGATCTTGTATGAGATCAATTAACGGATGACCATAGTATATGCATGGCGTATCAAGATTCCTGTAGAAATCCTGTTCAAAGGGGAGTATCACAAAAAACAGATCTGTTGAAGACCTTAGAATTTTATGCCTGTTCTCTTTCCATGCCCACAATTGTGGCGAAACGTAATAAGCAAGCTTTATGTTTTTTTGTTTGGCCCATTGCGCGATTCTCAGGTTGAATCCCGGGTAATCAATCAGGATTAGTACATCTGGTTGCCAGTCAAGAATATCTGTCTTTGCAAATGAGAACATCTCCCTGATGGTGAAGACATTCTTCGCTACCTCTACAAATCCCATGAAAGATGTTTCCTTGATGGATTTTACCATTCCCGGGGACTGAAGTTCCATTTTGGGGCCTCCCCAATAACGAAATATAGCCTTCTGATCCAGTTTTTTCAATTCCTGGATGAGCAAGCCTCCGTATAGATCACCAGAGGATTCACCGGCAATAATGTAATACTTCATTTAACTGAAAAGAACTCCATAATAGTGGAATATCCAGAATCCGCAATAAATAAAACTGGCAACCAGTATACCCCGTATCAGGGCTTCATATTTCCTGGACCTAACAAACTGAACAATCGGCAGGTTGCAGGCTATGGCAAGCAATGCAATAGTTCTTTGCCTTCTTCCTGAGGTACTTGTTGTGACATCATCAATGATATCCATTTGACCTAATAAATTAAAACCCTGTTCAATCAGCCAAAACCCTATGACAGGTATTGTAGCACCTACCATTAATCCAATCCAGAAGTTATCATTGCGATTCATAATACCTGATATTTTCCAGCACTTGGTAATTGGTTAAATCATGTTGCGATGGGACGATCGAAATATATCCATTTTCCAAAGCCCACAGGTCAGTATCTTTTTCCCATTTCCCATCTTCGAATTTTCCCGTCAACCAATAGTATTTTTCTCCCCTGGGATCCACAGATTCTTTAAAGGCTTCTTTCCAATTCCCCTTTCCCTGCCTGCAGACTTTCATGCCCTTGATTTCGTCTACAGAAAGTTTAGGAATGTTGACATTGAGTAATTGGTTGCCCCTGTCCACATTATTCAACATGGTTTTAATGATCTTCTCTGCAAAATGCTGGGTTGGTCCAAAATCGGCTTCAAATGAATAGTCAAGTAAGGAAAAGCCTATCGATTTTATACCTTCAAGGCTGGCTTCCATAGCCGCAGACATCGTTCCTGAATAAATGATATTAATAGAAGCATTGGAGCCGTGGTTGATCCCTGAAACACAGAGATCTATCGTCTTATCCTTCAACAATACATGTTTTGCAAGTTTTACACAATCCACAGGTGTACCATTGCATTCGTAGGCTTCAATACCTTCAAATACATCAACCTTATTCAATCTTAAAGGGGATGTCAGTGTAATGGCGTGTCCCTGTCCGGACTGTGGTGAATCCGGCGCAACGACAAATGGTGTTCCAATCTTTTTCACCGTTTCAATGAGGGCTTTGATACCCGGCGCAACAATACCATCATCATTTGTTACCAGAATTAAAGGTTTGCTCATATTATGAATTTTCTATATCTAAACGCTAATATCGTATTATATATTAGTTTGGATAATTAAGTCTAGTGTAATTTTTATCTGAAGCTTTGAATTGTGATTACCTGCAAAGATCTGAACTATCCAATACCTATAAATTCCTGAGTCTAATATCTGAAATCTATAGTCCAGGATCTAATATCTAAACGTCTATAATTCTGCCAGTACCGTACCCGGAGATTTCACAACCTGATCCATTTCAACTTTTATATTGGCATTTAATGGAAGGAAGATATCTACTCTTGAACCAAATTTGATAAATCCCATTTCCTTTCCTTTGCTGACTTCTTCGCCTTCATTAAGATGGTTTACTATCCTGCGCGCCAGGGCACCAGCGATTTGCCGGATAAGAATTTTTCCTGATCCTGTATTATAGACTGTCGTAAAACGCTCGTTTTCGGTTGATGATTTCGGATTCCAGGCGGCCAGGTATTTTCCCGGATGATATTTTAGATATTCTACTTTTCCATCCAGAGGGTTTCTGTTGATATGCACATTAAGTGGTGACATAAAAACCGAGATCTGCCAACATTCTTCCTTCAGATATTCCGGTTCAAAGGTTTTTTCGATAACAACAACTTTACCATCTGCAGGAGAAAGGACTGCATTTGATGATACTTCAGGTATTGCCCTTTTGGGGTCCCTGAAAAATTGGAGCACAATGATCATCAGAAAAACTGAAAGCAGAATTGCCAGGTTCAATATGATGTCCGAAGCATAAAAATCGGAAAGTACAATAATAAGGGCTGTAAAGCCCGCCGTAACAAATAAGGTTGGATATCCTTGAGGATGAAAACGCATCAATTTAAAATTTCAATGATGATTAAAACAAATGGTATACAAAAGAAAAACCCGTCAAATCGATCCAGGATTCCGCCATGTCCCGGTAATAAAGAACCGGAATCTTTTATATTAATCGATCTCTTGAATTTTGATTCTACAAGGTCACCTGCAGATCCGAATAACCATACTGCCAGTCCGATAAATAGCCAGGTAGTCATGGAATATTGAGGATTCAGGCTAAAGAATATATAGCTGCAAATCAGCGTGATCATACCAGCACCTAAAAATCCTTCCCAGGTTTTTCCTGGTGAAACGGAAGGCATCAGTTTCTTTTTACCAACACTTTTGCCAACAAAATAAGCACTTGAATCACTAATCCATATCAGGATTATCATGGAGAAAAAGACAAGTTTAAAGTCTACAGCATCCCTGGAGGCCACCAAAGCGGTATAGGGAAGCGTCGTGTAAATCATACTGAATAATCCATGTCCTTTGTCAAGTAAGCTTTTCTGACCTGAAAAAAGATTAAACAACAATATCACACCGGATATCAATGCAGCATAAAGAAAGAACAGGTAATACTGGTTAAAAAGAACGGATGCAGCAAGAATCAATATTGAAACAGACAAGCTGAATATGGCAACTGGGGTTTTAAAAAGCTTGCTATGCTTTAAACCCAAAAACTCCATAGCACTTAAAAGAATGAGTATGGCCAGTAGTATTACCCTGGTAATATCATTGAATAGAAGTAGCACCAGGAATGGAATTCCAAACCCTATGGCGGTTAAAATACGTTGCTTGAGTCCTTCAGCCACAATGTTATCGTGTTCAAATGTGAACTTAGTCTATCTTTGTATGCCACAAACATAATGAGATTTTCTGATGACAAGATTAAGTGTCAATATTAATAAAGTTGCGTTGATTCGAAATTCAAGAGGAGAAAACAGACCTGATCTTCTCCAGTTTGCAAGAGATTGCGAAGCTTTCGGAGCACAAGGTATTACTGTTCATCCCAGACCAGATGAGCGACATATCCGGTTTTCAGATCTTGAACCACTCAAAAAACTTGTTACGACCGAGTTTAATATCGAAGGATATCCATCTGAAAAATTCATCAGGAAGGTATGTGAAGTTAAACCTCACCAGGTTACCCTGGTACCAGATCCTCCGGGGGCACTGACATCGAGTGAAGGCTGGAATACATTGAAACACAAGGATTTCCTTGTGGATGTCATCAATGAATTTAAAAGTCATGGAATAAGAGTGTCTTTGTTTCTGGAAGCTGATTCACAGCAAGTAGAATATGCTAAAGCCACAGGAACAGATCGTATTGAATTCTACACAGGTTTTTATGCCAAAAAGTATAAGACGAATAAAAAAGAGGCCGTTGCCAATCATGTTTCAGCTTCCCGGAAAGCCTCGAGACTGGGTCTGGGTGTCAATGCAGGGCATGACCTGGATCTTGAGAATTTGCATTATTATGTTTCGAATGTACCCAACCTTTTAGAAGTAAGTATCGGTCATGCTTTAATAAGCGATGCATTATATTTAGGCATTCAAAATGTGATAGGAATGTACCTTCATCAGATCAATAGGAAATGATGTTTCCTTTCATATTAAATGTTGATCAGGACAAAAGTTAAAATTTTTAACAGTTTAGGCTTTCGCTTCTTTCAATTTTGTCTAAATTTAGTGCCCAACTAACAATTGTTCAACTAAACACTTTGTTTAACTAAATACAAATTTGTATGAAAAAAATCTTTGCTCTACTGATTTTTTCAGTAGTAACGATGGGATATGTTTCAGCTCAGAAAACTGTAACTGGAAATATATCCGGAGAAGATGGCCTCGGACTTATTGGGGCCAATGTCCTTGAAAAAGGTACCTCTAACGGGACAATCACAGATTTTGATGGAAATTTTGAATTAGCCGTTTCAGCAGATGATGCGGTTTTGGTAATCAGTTATGCCGGTTATACAACTCAGGAAATCGATCTTGCAGGTCAAAGCAATGTTTCAATTGTGATGGCCGAAGGACAAATGCTTGAAGAGGTAGTCGTGGTAGGATACTCAGAATCATCCAGGCTGACAGATGTAGCATCTGTGAGTAGCGTGAGTGCTGAAAATATTCAAAACAGACCAACACCAAATGTTTTAAGTGCTGTTCAGGGACAGATACCAGGTTTTATGACCTCAGCGAGTTCAGGTCAGCCAGGGTCAGTTCAGCAGGTACGGATTAGAGGTACAGGATCAATTACCGCAGGTCGGAATCCTTTATATGTAATTGATGGAGTTATCATGCAGACCGGATAAATTTCACAACTTGATTCAGGGGATAATCCTTCTGATATTCTATCACTTCTAAATCCTAATGATATAGCTTCCATTAATGTTTTAAAAGATGCTTCTGCTACTGCTTTGTATGGATCCAGAGGTTCTAATGGAGTTGTCGTTATAAATACCAAAAGAGGGAAGTCAGGTAAAACGGCGATAACAGTAAAAACTCAATATGGAAAAACACAGGCACAGTTTGGGAATTTCCAGTTGATGTCTCCGCAGCAGATATGGGATTACGAAAGACAGATCCTGGCAAATAGTGGTCAGACAGAAGAGCAAATAAATGGTACAAGACCAGACACGATGCTGAATAATACTTTTGATTGGCTGGATGCTGCATTTCAGACTGGAACAGCATACAATCTTGAATTGCAGGCACAGGGAGGTAATGACAAAACGAGGTTTTTTGTTTCCGGAGGATATAATTCTATTGAAGGTACACAGG
>JAHHJO010000509.1:0-2018 GCA_018680275.1 Bacteroidia bacterium | reverse complement strand
ACCATCGGATATATGGTTTGAAGGTGTCGCTATTTTTAAGCATTCTGACCTGGTAATCATAAATAGCTTTTCGGCATTCATCAGAGCCGATTGTATCCAGGAAAGTATAGATTCTTTGATCTTCATCGCTGTAGTTGACCGGGGCTACGTAGGGTATGGACACATCAACATCATCAGGATAAAAATACTTGTAAAAAATAGTCGTTGTTCCTCCTTTGCTGATACCTGTACTTATCCATTTACCATTGTAGATTTTTCTAAACAAGCTATTTATGTGGTGGAGGTCAGCTGTGACCTGTTCAAAATTAAGATAGTTGTAATCCAAACTGTCCGGAACAGATTCACCAAAATACCGGTGTTCTACATTTAACTGGTTGGCATCTGCTATTCTTGACACCTCTGTAATGACATTGCTGCCTCGGGAATAGCCATTGGTAATAATAGCTGTGTGCTTGTCATATCCTCTATGGCTGAGATATACTTTTTGGTAGAAGTGTCCTCTGTCCGGGTTTTTGTGGTCCAGTGGTTGTTTGATCTTTAGCTTATATGCTGATTTAAAACCTTCCGGGGTTTGGATCTTCTCAAAAATCACATCAGGCAATTCAAAGAGCCTGGTCTCCAGATCAGTTTGAGAACCGGCAGAAAAAGAAAACATTATGAACAGGGCGAACAGTTGAAGTCTTTTCATATTTTGAATTTTACCAAGCTCAAAAGTAATCATTATAAAGTGACTGATCTATGGAGCTAATTACTGTTTGTCTGGAACATCTAAGCCTGACTATACTTCGGGAGGCCTGTTTTTCTTTTTATCTTTCTGCATGTTTTTTCAATTGCTTTCCTTCTTTCTGTTTACCGGCATGGTTGCTTTTTTTGCGTGGTATCAAATCAGAAAGAGTGACACAAGTTCTAAAGATGGATACTTCCTGGGTGGAAGAAGTCTTAGCGGTATTGTCATTGCCGGGTCTTTGCTTTTGACAAATATTTCAACCGAACACCTGATAGGTATGAATGGGTCTGCCTATGAGAACGGGGCCATGATAATTGCCTGGGAAGTTACATCGGCGATTGCCCTTGTGATTGCAGCAATATATTTTGTCCCCCGATATTTGAAAATGGGGATCACAACAATTCCAGAATTTCTTGAAAATCGCTTCGACCAACAAATGCGCATGTTAATTGCGTTTCTTCTAATCATTTCATTTGTTTGCACCATACTTCCTATTGTTTTATATACAGGTGCGATTAACGTGGAAAGTATCTTCAACCTGTCTGAAACACTAGGGATCACGCAGAAACAAAGCTTATGGTTGACCGTCATGGTCATAGGAGCAATAGGATCAGTCTATGCTATATTCGGGGGATTAAAGACCATTGCCCTTACCGATACAATTAATGGCTTTGGTTTGATTATTCTTGGTCTTTTAATTCCTGCTATTGCCCTTGCAGATATAGGTGAAGGTAAAATGATTGAAGGTCTGGTCAGGGTGTTTGAAAATAGTCCACAGAAATTTAATGTCATTAGCCTGGAACCTTCGATCGGGCCAGGCTCCCGAATGGCTATTCTACCTTTCGCAGTATTGTTTACGGGGCTTATTATCAACCAGTTGTATTTCTGGACAATGCATCAGTCTATTATCCAAAGGGCACTAGGAGCTGCAAGCCTGAAAGAAGCACAGAAAGGACTGTTGTTCACAGGAGCACTAAAGATCCTGGTTCCCTTGATTGTTGTTTTGCCAGGGATCATAGCGTATTATTATTTTGGTGACAGTATGCTGAATCAGCAGGATAGTGTATACCCGGAATTGGTTAAGAAGGTGCTTCCTGAATGGATGACCGGATTGTTTATAGCTGTAATTATTGGTGCTATTTTCAGTACATTCAATTCTGTTCTTAACAGCGCGGCAACAGTGTTTAGCTTTGATATTTATGACAAGATCCGAAAAGACAGGAATCAGAGTGATATTGTCAGGACAGGAAAAAAGTGTTCCGTAATACTTGCCATTGGTTCGATGATCATT
>JAHHJO010000028.1:0-6778 GCA_018680275.1 Bacteroidia bacterium | reverse complement strand
TGGCACAACCCACAATGACATCGTCCACCAGTTTTGGATCCAAACCGGGTGTCTGATCCATCAGGTATTTGATCACATCCACAGCCAGATCATCTGACCGGTAATTTTTAAATCCGCCCTTTTTGGCTTTTCCTACGGCGGAACGGTAGCCTTTGATTATGTACGCTTGCATAATTATTAGATTTTGGGATCTCGAGATTTTGAGATTTCGAGATCCCAGTTTAGTTCTTAAAGTGTTTTTTTAAATGATATGATCATTCGTTTTAACATATCTGTCATTTCAATTATTTCTTCAAGAATATTCTCTTTAAGTAGTTAATGTCAACTGCCAAATAAAACTGAGTTTCAACCTCACATAAAGACCCAAGAGCTATTTGGAGATAGTTGCCAAACATTTTAGGACTTTCATAACTGCTTCCTTCAGATATATTTGATGCTATCGAAATTGAAGCCCTTCTAATCTGACTAATCAAACCAAATTTTTCAGTAGCTGGAAAATTTTCAGAAATCGAATAAACTTTTTTATTGATCTCCCTGGCTAATTGCCAGATTTTTAGTTGTCTGTATTCATGTTTCATTGTTCTATAATTTACTTTCTATCCGAAGTTTATAAGATCCCGAAATCACGGCTTCCCGAAATCTCAATATCTAAACCTAGTTGCGCAATGGCCTATTATACATCAATATATGCTGTATCCGATCCAGCGTTTTCTGATTCCCCAGCAGACTGAGGAAGCCTTCGCGTTCGATATCCAGGAGATATTGTTCGCTGACTTTCTGGCTACCGGTGAGATCTCCGCCGCACATCACATAGGCGACCTTCCGTGCGACCTCTACATCATAATCAGACATATATTCACCGAGTCTGAATTCGTTGATGGCTGTATAGAGGGCACTCAGGCCTGTGCGTCCGAGTACTTCAACATCATTTCTTGGTGCCGGGGGAACATAATGTTCGGCCAGGGATAATACTTTTTCTTTGGCGGTAGCTATATTTTTTGGTGTCTTCAGGCAGACTACGTCTTTGCCTTTGATCAATAAATCTGTTTCAAATGCTTCGTAGGCAGAAGTAGCAACCTGTGCTGTCGCGATCGGTTTGAAGTGGTTAATGAGGGTAGGGATCTGGACGTCACCTTCGAAGTAGGCATCTGAAGCTCGGAGTGCCATTTCTTTGGTTCCTCCACCTCCGGGCAGAAGACCAACGCCAACTTCAACAAGACCAATGTAGGATTCTGCAGCGTATATACCTGCATCACAATGCATGGATATTTCACAACCACCACCAAAGACGTAGCCTTGCGTGGCAACTACTACGGGTACTTTGGATGTACGCAGGTACATGTTCAATGACTGGAATTCGTCCACCATTTTATCGAGAGTATCAAACTGCTTTTGCATGGCGAGCATCCCGACATTCATGAGGTTGGCACCGACCGTGAAGTTCTTGGCGTTGTTGCCTATCACGACACCTTTCCAACCTTCTTCCTCGCATTTTTGTACGGCTTCATGGATTCCTTTACCGATACCTTCACCTATAGCATTGCTTTTGGAAGTAAATTCAACACACATTACACCATCCCCGATATCATGTACCGTGCATTCACTGTTCTTGATGATCGGTGTTTTATCGCGCAACCCGTCAAGTATAATGAAGCTCTCTGTGCCCGGTACTGCCTGGTAGGATGCAGTATCGAGATTCCAGTATTCTCTTTGGCCGTTTTCGAACCTGTAGAAATTGGTAATACCTTTTGCTAAAAGATTTTTGACCCAGTCAGCAACGACTTCACCGCATTCTTCAGCGATCCGGATACCTTTTTCGATACCGAGATAATCCCAATATTCGAATGGACCGTATGACCACATATATCCTGCACGCATTGCATCATCCACGGCATAATACTGATCTGATATTTCAGGGACCCTATTGGAGGCATAGGCAAAAAGGGCAGCAAAATATTCCTTGAGGAATTTGTTTTCCCTTTCTGTCCCATCGACCAGGGTATTCATTCTTTTATCAAATAATTCTATGCCTTTGGCTTCGGCCACGGCAGCGAGTTTTGGTTTGATGGCTTTTTCGTATTCGAGTGTTTTCAGATTCAGGGCCTTGATGATCTTTTTCCCTTTTTCGTCTTTTTCATTTGTTTTTTCGTAAAAACCTTTAGCTGTTTTGTTCCCCAGGAATTTATTGTCCAAAAGAAACTTCATGTATGCCGGGGCAGGTTGCTCCTTCATACTTTCGAAGAACTTGTCATTGGTGACATTAGCCATAACAAAATTGCTGACCTTATCACTCGTATCAATCCCGACGAGATCCTGTAATCTGTAAGTCGCAGTTTTGGGTCTTGCGATCAATGGTCCTGTAATGGCATCAACTTCTTCAATGCGCATCTCATATTTATCAGTCAATTGGGCCATTTTGGTACCTGACATCACACCGATACGATTTGCAATAAATGCCGGCGTGTCTTTACATAGAACCGTTTCCTTACCGAGGTAAACATCACCAAAGTCCATGAAGAAATCGATGACATTCTGATCGGAACCCGAGTGTGGGATCACCTCAAGGAGAGGCATGTATCTCGGTGGATTAAAAAAGTGTGTTCCGCAAAAATGTTTGCAGAATTCTTCCGATCGGCCTTCGGCCAGCATTTTGATAGGGATACTTGAAGTATTAGAAGTGACCAGAGAACTTGCCTTTCTGTATTTCTCAACCTTCTCAAAGACCTGGTGTTTGATATCCAGTCTTTCGACAACAACTTCTATAATCCAGTCCGCATCTTTAATCTTTTCAAAATCATCCTCAAAATTACCAGTCGAAATCCTGTTGGCAAAAGAAGCTGAATACAGTGGTGATGGTTTGGATTTGATACATCTTTTCAGTGAATCATTGACAATACGATTACGTGCTGCCGGATTCATTTTTTCAGATTCGTCAAGATCGAAAGGTACAATGTCCAGGAGAAGAACTTCCATACCAACATTTGCGAGGTGACATGCAATACCTGAGCCCATAACACCTGATCCAAGAACGGCTACCTTTTGTATTCTGTAATTCATAGGAGTGATTCAGTTTTGTTTATTCGTCTGTTAAAATGAAAACTTTTGACTTTTCAACAAATTAAAAATTTAACTTTGAGTAAAGAAAATTAAATATCTATAAATCCCCGTTGAAAATCAATTATTTTCGATTGAATAATAAAATGTTGCTATGCCAAGGTACATAAATATCGACCACGTTAAATTTATCCTTCACGAAGTTTTGAATGTAAAACAATTATGTGCTTTTGAAAGGTACATGGATTATGACGCAGAAAGTTTCAATATGCTTTTGAGTTCTGCCAAAGATTACTCTGACAAACACCTGTTTCCTCTGTTCAGGGAGCTGGATCAGCAAGCGGCACATTACAAGGATGGGGAAATCATCGTGCATCCGCTGATCGGTAAATTCATGAAGGATGCGGGATCAATCGGATTTATAGGAACTAGTTTCGATTATGATCATGGAGGAATGCAGTTGCCGGTTGTCATGGCAAATGCATTGGCGCATATATATGAAACGGCTCACAATCATGTAACGGGATATACCGGCCTGACCGGAGGTTCAGCGCACCTAATCATCAATTTTGGCAATCAGGAATTGATTGATCAGTATGTTCCAAAGATGATGGCAGGTGAATGGGCTGGTACCATGTGCCTGACAGAGCCCCAGGCTGGTAGTTCATTATCTGATATTACGACATCAGCTGCTCCAACTGAAGATGGATATTATAAGATCAAAGGGCAGAAAATATTTATTTCAGGAGGTGATCATACCTACTGTGAGAATTTCGTTCACCTCGTTCTTGCAAGAATTGAAGGAGCTCCTGCTGGAACAAAAGGTATCTCGCTTTTTGTAGTACCGAAGAAAAGAATAGATTCCGATAATAATCTTGCTAGCAACGATGTGATTACAGCAGGTGATTTTCAGAAAATGGGTCAAAAAGGTTATTGTACGACCCATCTTGTTTTTGGCGAAAATGACGATTGCAGGGGATGGCTGGTAGGTGAAGCACACAAAGGACTGAGATATATGTTCCAGATGATGAATGGTGCACGTATCGATGTTGGTCTGAGTGCGGCTTCGGTGGCCACAGCAGCATACTATGCGTCCCTGGAATATGCACAGGAACGACCACAGGGCAGACGCATCCTGGCCGGGGGACAAAAAGACCTGAGTGCTGAACAAACACTGATCATCAATCATCCTGATGTAAGGAGAATGCTAATGCTTCAGAAAGCCATTTCTGAAGCATCAGTTTCTTTGCTTCTTGAAGTGTCTTTTTATGATGACATGTATCGCAATGGCCCGGAAGATAAAAGAGAGGATTATAATTTACTCATTGAATTGCTGACACCTGTCGCAAAAACCTACCCTGCAGAAATGGGTATCACATCGGTAAGTAACGGGATACAGGTTCTGGGAGGATATGGATATTGTAATGATTACCTGCTGGAGCAATATTTCCGTGATATCAGGATCATGGCATTATACGAGGGCACAACAGGAATACAATCACTGGATTTGCTAGGACGCAAAGTCCCGATGCAAAATGGAAAAGCATTGAAATTGCTGGTGGGTGAAATCATGAAAACATGTGAAAAAGCGGAGAAGCATGATGAACTTAAAAATTATTCATCGATGATGGTCAAAGCCATTGGAGACATGCAGGAAACAACCATGCATTTAATGAAATTTGCAATGGAAGGACAGAATGAACGATTTATATCTGATGCCACGGTATATATGGAAATGGCTGGAACTGTAATAATTGGATGGCAATGGTTAAAAATGGCTGGTGTAGCTGCAGAAATGTTAGAATCAAAAAATGGCAAAGCAGGCGATACTTTTTACAAATCCAAAATTCATACGATGAAATTCTTTTTCAAGTATGAAATGCCTAAGGTAAAAGCATGTAAGGAAACCATTCTTAGTTCTGATAATCTGACCATTATGGAGGAATACCCGGAAATGGAATTTTGATTCTTGGTGGGACAATGTGACCAATGTTACGAATGATTTCATCCTATAGCCTTTTCTTTGCAAAAAAATCAGGATGTTTTCTTTAATAAAATCATTACTCAACAGGGAAGAAGTCGACTACGACAGGTTGAATAAAGAGGATTTTATCATCCTTGATGTCAGGACTATTCCCGAGTTTGAAATGGGAAATATTGAAGGGTCCCGAAATATTCCATTAAACAGATTGAGTGAACATCTTGAAGAAATCAAAGACCTCAAACAAATTGTTGTTGCGGTTTGTCGTTCCGGGGTTCGATCGGGTAGTGCCGCTAACATGATGCAAGACGCAGGTATTGAAGCCTATAATGGTGGAGGATGGCAACATTTTAATGATGTCATGCTCGAAGCCAGGGCGTCGAAAACGAATAATTAATATGAAGTTGAATTCTTTTATTCCGGCAATGGATTGGTTGCCTGGCTATGGCAAAAGTGAACTTAAAGGTGATCTGTTTGCGGGTTTAACCGTTGGGGTGATGCTTATTCCACAGGGGATGGCCTATGCGATGATTGCAGGATTACCTCCAATATATGGATTGTATGCTTCCACGATTCCTTTAATTATTTATGCTTTGCTTGGTACTTCAAGGCAACTGGCCGTAGGACCGGTAGCTATGGTATCATTATTGACAGCATCCAGTGTAGGCTTATTGGCCGAAGGAGGTACTGAAACATATATCCTTCTTGCAATCAGTCTTGCTTTAATGGTAGGGTTGATCCAGTTTTTCCTGGGAGCCTTCAAACTGGGTTTCCTGGTCAGTTTTCTTTCTCATCCTGTCATTAGCGGATTTACCTCAGCTGCTGCTTTAATCATTGGTTTGAGTCAACTGAAGCATCTGCTTGGTTTCGAAATTCCAAGATCTCATCATGTACATGAAATCATTATCCATGCGATCCAGGATATTTCTAGTTTACATTGGATAACCTTTGCGATAGGTATAGGAGGCATCTTTCTTATTCTTGGACTAAAGAAAGTTCATAAGTCGATTCCAGGACCATTGGTCGCTGTTATTTTTGGTGTGGGTCTTGTGGCGGTATTGGGGCTCGATAGTTCGGGTGTAAAAATTGTAGGAGACGTACCGGGAGGACTCCCATCGTTCAGCATACCTAAAATAAATACGGGCATATTTTCTGATTTGTTACCTGCAGCACTGGCCATAGCTTTGGTGAGTTTTATGGAAAGCATAGCTGTTGCCAAAGCGATACAGGCCAAACATAAAAGCTACAAGGTAGACCCTAATAAAGAACTGGTTGCTTTAGGCCTTTCCAATGTGGGTGGGTCGTTCCTGCAATCCTACCCGGTCACTGGAGGGTTTTCCAGGACAGCAGTGAATGACCAGGCTGGTGCGCGTACAGGAATGTCATCAATTATCAGTGCCGTGTTGATCATTTTAACACTGTTGTTCCTGACACCTCTTTTCTATTACCTCCCAAATGCTATCCTGGCTTCAGTCATTATGGTAGCCGTTTTTGGTTTGATCGATTTCAAGGAGGCCAAACACCTGTGGCACAGTAACAGGAGTGATTTTTATATGTTGCTTGTGACTTTTATCACAACACTGGCATTTGGAATTGAGCAGGGAATTGCAGCAGGAGTGATACTTTCTTTAGCTGTTGTTATATTCAGGAGTTCGAGGCCTCATACAGCTGTTCTGGGCAGAGTGCCGGAAACAAATTACTATCGAAATGTAGATCGTTTCAAAGATTTAAGGGAAAGGGAAG
>JAHHJO010000258.1:0-8247 GCA_018680275.1 Bacteroidia bacterium | reverse complement strand
GATGTCATCGTAGGATTCCCTGGTGAAACAGATGAACACTTTAAAGAAACTTATCACTTCTTAAAGGATCTGGACATTTCCTACCTGCATGTATTCACCTATTCTGAACGCGAAAAAACGGTGGCAGCAGAAATGAATAACCCGGTTCCAATGCATATCAGGAAAGAGAGGAACAAGCAATTAAGATCACTTTCTGAAATCAAAAGACGGGCATTTTATCGTTCTCAATTGACGCAAACAAGACCTGTTTTGTTTGAAACTTTTGATGAAAACGGATTTTTTACCGGGTTTACTGACAACTACGTTAAAGTACAGGCCATCGTCCCGGAGGATTCCAGGCATAAAATTATTGATATGCGTCTTGATGAAATAGGATCCAGCGCTCTTGTCAAAGCTACAAGAACAGTTTCTGTAGTGGGTTGATTATTAAAATGAGTGAATACCCGTATTAAATCCTGAATCCCAGGCTGAGTTTGTAGAAGTCAATTTCTGTTCCTTTAACCAGGTGGACGGCATTAAAGAACCCTCTTTCGTATTCAAAATCAAGCGTCAGACTATGAATATCCATACCCAGGCCTATGACTCCTGCGGCAGTGCCTGAATTATACCTGGTATAAGGTACATCAATCATGTCCTCCGGATATTTAGTGATCATATTGATGGATCCGTAGGTCTTAGCTCTTATATTGATCTTGTCCGTGATATCAATGAGTTTATATCCCAATCCAATCCTGATTTTAAACCATGTCATCGGATGATCTACAGAAAAGTATGATTTGTTTTGCTTGGCCACGAAGTTGATACTGGAATATTCCAATCCTCCTCCAAAGAACATTTTTCCTTCATTAAGTCTGGCATCCAGACCAAAATGATATCCTGTATGTGACTGTCCCTGAGGTGTGATACTTGCATCACGATTCATTGCATTCGAAGTCCCGGCATACAATTGAAGACCAGCCTGACCGTAAGTTGTACCTATGGTTAACATAAATACAAATAATACATTGTAAATAGATTTCATTCTCATTCCCTTAAATATTTATTTGTTGATACGGTCAGCCAGGTTCAACAATTGAGCCTAAGCCAGAACTTAGATATCTTTTGTCAGAAAGTTGACATTAATTCTCGTCTAAAAGGTGTGTACTCCAAATTTGGGTGTTCTTTTGATGAATCAAAAGCATGTCCCTTGGTTTTGTCGGGAATTTGTCAATGTTTAAATGCTAAATACTAGATGTAGGAAAGTAGGATAGAAAGTGTTTTATAAACGATATAACCTTGAACCGATAAATCATTGATTCCATAAAAAGTCCGATTGAACCCTGATTTTTCCCTCTTCAGTTCAAAACCCTGTTGGCTTTCATCAAAATGTAGCAAATTCGTAAAAAATATAAGTTGTGAGAAATTTATCATTATTTGTTCTGTTGTGCGCTTTTATCTTTTCACCAGAGCATATCTATAGCCAGGACGTTGAAGAATATATTTATGGAAAAATAACGACGCACTCCGGCGAAGAATATATCGGATTTATGAGATGGGGGAAGGAAGAAGTATTCTGGCATGATATATTTAATTCCGAAAAAGTGGATGACAAGCATTATAAATTCAAAAAAGAAGATACAGGAGGAAGCCGATGGATGAATTTTGACTGGAACTGGTCAAGTTTATGGGATGATAAATACAGTCATGTCAGGCATTCCTTTGCATGTTTTTTTGGTGATATTAAAAGTATTCATCCGGGCAAAGACAGCAGGGTAGACCTTGAGCTAAAGGATGGTACAATCATAAAACTCAAAGGTGGGTCTAATGACATCGGAGGAAAGATTAAAATGACTGATTATGAATTGGGTCAGATTACTTTTGATTGGAGTAAAATAGAAAGAATTGACTTTAACCAGGCATCATCACGTGTTGAACAGGCATATGCACCATCTTTGTATGGAACAGTGCATACCAGGAGAAATGGCAGTTTCAAGGGTTATATAAAATGGGATCTTGACGAAAGGACAACTGATGATATTCTTGATGGAGACAGCAGTATCGGTGATCAGAAAATTCCGTTCAGGAATATAAGTTCAATTACTAAAGAAGAAAACGGTGCCTTCGTGAAAATGAATTCCGGAAGGGAAATATTCCTTAAGGGATCAAATGATGTAAATAGTTCAAGCAGGGGCATCGCGGTGTACAGTCACGAGATCGGAAGTGTTGAAATCTCATGGAGGGATTTTATTTCAGCACAGTTTGAGGAAGCACCCGCTTCTGGTCCAGGGTATAACGATTTCCCGGAGCCTGAAGGTCTTTCAGCTACAGTCACCACGTTCAACAACAACAGTTATGAGGGGATGCTTGTATTTGATGTGGATGAATTATTCGAGATTGAATTCCTTGATGGCAAAGATGATTTAATCGAATACCAGATTCCGCTCAGGAATATCCACAGGATCATTCCAAAAAACAGATCTTTCTCCCTGGTTGAATTACGTAATGGAGAAAAATTATTATTGGGCGATACCCAGGATGTATCTTCAAAAAATGATGGTGTATTGATTTTTGAAAAATCTAAAAAAGATCCTCACTATATTGCATGGGATGATATCGATATGATTCAAATCCATCACTAAATGAATGCAGGGATATTCCGTAAAAGAGACTTTCAGATCCTGGGGGTTGCTGTTTTTCTTTTTGCATGCCTGAAGATTTTCACGGTTTATTTCGAACCTGATGAACCTGATGAAATACTTTACCTGTCTTCGATATGGATATCATTTTCGATCCTACTGATTTTTGTTTTTATATTCCTCCTAAACAGGATCTTTGATTATTTCATGAATTGGAAGGCTTACCCGGTATCCAGGTTCCTTTCACAAATGTTACTCGGAACGCTGGTTTCCTTACTGGCAATCAATCTCAGTTATAATATCATAAAGGACCAGTTTACAAGTGCACCACCGGATGCCAACCAAATGCTGCTGTTGAATATTTATGGCTTTGCTTTGATCCTACCGATTTTCTCCCTCTATTTTGGTTTCAAATTTTTGAAAGCATGGAGGAAATCTGAAATTGAAACAGAACAGTTGCAAAAAGAAAATGCACGATCTCAAATGATGACCCTGAGAAATCACCTTGATCCTCATTTTTTGTTTAATAATTTAAATATTCTTTCATCCCTGATGGATAAAGACATTTCCCTGTCAAAGGATTACCTGGATAAATTTGCGGAAGTATACAGGATTATCCTTAGAACAGATTATTCAGACCTTATAACTGTATCCGAGGAAATGAAACTTGTTGATTCATATCTTTATCTTTTGAAGATCAGGTTTGATGAGTCTGTTTTATTTGATATTAGGATTGATCAAAAACATATGGACATGGCTGTCCCGCCCTTGTCATTACAGATGCTGATTGAAAACGCGATCAAGCATAACCGAACCAGTTCTGACAATCCGGTCAGGTTGAAAATATATTCTTCAGACAACAATGAAATCGTAGTCGAGAACAATAAAGTGATAAAGAAGTATGGAGAAAAAGGCAGATCGGGTACAGGTTTGGATAACATCAGGAAGCGATATGCTTTTTTCTCAGAAAAAAATATCGATGTTTCAGATGGAAAATATAATTACAAGGTCACATTACCACTGCTTGAAATTGAATATGTTTAACCTGCTTTATGAATATACTTATTATAGAAGACGAAAAACTGGCTGCTGAAAAACTGGTAAATCTTTTGGAGGAAATCGGCACCCATTTTAATATACTTGCTGTCCTGGATTCTGTCGAAGATTCTATTTCTTATTTGAAATCGCAAGAAGAACCTGATCTGGTACTTTCAGATATTCATCTGACCGATGGATTATGTTTTAGTATTTTCTCAACTGTCGAAATTTCATGTCCTGTCATTTTTACAACGGCTTATGAAAAATATGCAATACAAGCATTTGAAGTAAACAGTATTGATTATTTACTCAAGCCAATTCAAAAGGACCGTCTGCAAAGTGCCATTGAAAAGTATCGTAAACTTGCGAAGCATTCCAGTGAAGATCAGATGGCCTTGTATGAAGATTTCAGGAAATTGTTAAGCCATCAGAACAGGGATCATAAATCGAGATTTTTGTGTAAACTCGGAAACAGGATTAAATCGGTTCCTGTTGAAAGCATCAGGTTTTTTTACAGTGAAAATAAACTGACATTCATCATAGATATCAATGGACAGCGATACCCTGTCAATCATACACTTGATGAGATCGATCAAATGATTGATCCTTCCTTATTTTTCAGGCTTAACCGGAAGTATATCGCCCATTTTGATTCTATCAGCGAGATACATCCTTATTTCAAAGGTAGAATGAAACTTGTTCTCGAACCTGATGTAAAGGAAGATATCGTTGTAAGTTCTGAAAAAGCACCTCTATTCAAGGCCTGGCTTGATAAATAGCATCAATAGCAGGTTTTATTCAAGCAGTAAATCGACCGGTTCAGTACCCTTATGTACCTCTTAATCGCAATTGTATTTCATATGGTAAGAAATCGGTGCAGATTTGAGACAGATTAATTCAAAACAAAAATTCCTGTCATGAAATCTATGCTGTTCATTCTTGCTACTGCACTTATTAATGCCTTTTTAATTCATACGATTGAAAATTCAGATTCTATGGATAGTGGTCTTTTTATATATGGCAAAGTCACTACAATAGATAATGAATCTTACCAGGGTCAGATCAGGTGGGGGAAGGAAGAAGCTTTCTGGTTCGATATGTTTAATTCTACCAAGGTAAAGAACGAAAACCTCAAATATCTTTCTGATGACCAAATGGACTTGTTGGAGGCTTCAGATAAAAAAGATAATAAATGGACCTGGGGTAGTTGGTCGAATTCAAATAACTGGTACGATAAGGATCATCTCCACACCTTTGCCTGCCGCTTTGGAGATATAAAATCCCTGGATATAGGAGGCGATAATGATGTCACGCTGGAGCTGAAAACAGGCGAAACAATCGATCTGGAAGGAGGTTCCAATGATATAGGTGCAGATATAAAAATTCATGACGAGGAATTGGGCATTTTAACGATGGATTGGCATCGTATAGATAAAGTAGAATTTATGAAAACTCCTAAGAACCTCGAATCTGCTTTTGGCTTTCCGCTTTATGGTAAAGTAAAATCAGACCAAGGTGAGTTTGAAGGTTATCTGCAGTGGGATCATGATGAAAGATTGACAGATGATGAATTGAATGGTGATTCTGAAGATGGTAGTCTGGATATACACTTCGGTAATATTAAAATGATTGAAAAATATAATGGGGCTTCAAGGGTGACTTTGCAGTCAGGCAGAACAATTAAATTAAGAGGAAGCAATGATGTGAATAGTGATAACAGGGGCATAATCGTTAACATACCGGATATGGGAAGGGTTGATATCATGTGGGATGAATTCAAAGCGATGGAAATTACCGGGTATGGTGATACAAAGAACATCAGCTATGATGATTTCAATGGGTCAGATAAAATCGAAGGTATCGTGACTACATTGGATGGAAAGAGCAGCAGGGGTCCTATTTGTTTTGATCTCGATGAGAAATATCAATTGGAAGTTCTTGATGGAAAGCATAAAGAAATCACATACCAGATTCCATTTGAAATGATAAAAAGTATAAAACCATTGAATAGGGAAGAGTCAGAGATCATGCTTAAAAATGGAAAAAGCATTGTTCTGGAAGACAAAGTCGATGTGGACGAGAATAACGATGGTGTCCTTGTATTTACAGACATTCGAAATCCTCAATATATTCCGTGGGCCGAAATCAGTATGATCAACTTCAAGTAAAATTAGATTTTTTTCATACAAATTTTATCCTGGTGCAGCTTTGTGCCGGGATTTTTTATATGCGATACTTTACAAAAAGTAAAGATAACTTGACATAATGTAAAATATAATTTACTTTTGAATTAAAGGTTAATCGCATGATAAGTAAATTTCAGATTTCCCATAAATGGAAAAAGTTTGGTTGGATCCTGCTCATACCATCACTTGTACTGGGCCCATTTAATGTGTACTATGAATTCGAACCCGAATTTTTATCTGTAAGGGTTTTTGCCATCTTTAATGAAGTGATCATTTTTAGTAACCCTGAAGACGGGCCTTTGCGTTTTATCACGAATAATATACTTGATGAGCTTCTTGCAATAGGTGTCATTGCCGGGGCATTGATCATTATTTTATCCCGGGAGACTGATGAGGATGAATATATTCGATTAATGCGACAGGAAGCGATGTTCTGGGCGTTTATAGTTAATTCTATACTCCTTCTTTTGATGGTATGTTTTATTTATGGTATGTCATTTCTTCATGTCATGATCTTTAACTTGTTTACACCCTTGATATTATTTGTATTGAGATTCCAGTATGTATTGTACAGATCAAGGCATAAAGCAGAAGCGCAATGAAAAATAAGGTAAAAGTCCATCGCGCCATTCACGATATTACCCAGGCCGAATTGGCCAGAAGAATAGGTGTAAGCAGGCAAACGATAAATGCTATTGAATCCCAGAATTATGTGCCTTCAACAGTACTTGCACTAAAGATAGCATGCGAATTCAAGGTGCGCGTAGAAGAAATCTTTAGTCTGGAGGATACAGACTAGCTTTATTGGTTTTATTGAACAATATATTTCTGTCTTGTGTTGTTTTTGATTGGAAGGAAAATAGATATGCGAACATTATTCATCATTGTTTTAACTTTTTTTGTATCCGGGAATTTTATAGCCGCGCAGGAATACAATGTCAATTGGGGGCCTGTATATAAACGGGATAGTGGCAATCGGTCAGGGTATAAACTCATTAGTGTCGAACAGGATGGTTATTATGTTCTCACTTATTCTAACCAGGGAAATATGATTTCAAAATTTGATTTGAATCATAACTTTATTTCCGAGGTGCCGCTTTCTTTTTCCAGAGTAAAGTATACCATCCTTTTGCAGGATGTTATAAAGACAAGCGCAGGTACTTTTCTCTATATGCATTACCTGGATGAACAAAAGAAAGTGTGGTCATTGCTTGTGAGTGAATTTCAATCAGGTCGGTTCTCGGATCCCCGCGTCGTATATTCCCAGAAAATAGATATTAAGTTTAGTCGACTCAAGCAATCTTTTGATGCCTATCAATATGGATTCGGAGATGAGTTGATTTTGAGTGAAGACAGTACAAGAGTTGGCTTTGTTAATATCATACCTGGTCAGGATTATAAAGAGAATGAAGAAATTGCGGTTGCAGTATTTGATGAAAGAATGAATCTGTTATGGCAAACTCTGCACAGTTTCAAGTTTTCAAGAAAGGACAATGCCATCACACAAAAGGAAGTTTCTTCTTTTGGTGAGTTATTCCTGGTGGGTTGGATACACAAGAAAAGGAAAGGATCCAAAAGTGGCGCCAGGAGTCAGGCTTACCTTCCCCAGTTTGAATACATCCTTTATGAATTCCGAAAAGATGAAATCATAGAAGATGTTGTAAATCTTGGTGAGAATGTAGCTCCCCTGGATGTGGCATTATTCTTTCCGGATCCATCGAAAAAAGAATTTCTACTCTCCGGGTTTTATACCGATGATGACCATAAAACAAGGCAGAAAGGATTGTTTTTTGCCAATGGTCATCCGGAATCAGGAATACTGGCTTCCAGGATGACTGAATTCAAACCAAGATTCTTAAAAGACCTGGTCAGCGATCGTGCAATAACTAAAGGCAAGGGCCTTGATTTATCTTTTGATATTAATGAACTATTAAGATTTGAAAACGGGAACCTCGGGTTTATTGCTGAAAAAAATTATGTGAATTACACGGATAATTTTAATAACTCCTATTACGGTTCGTATGGATCAATCTATAGTCCTTATTATGGTGTCTATAACAATGCCAACAGACAACGAACCCCTGTCTACCATACAGATGATATAGTTATACCTGTATTCAGTGCCGACGGTGAGATCCTCAGCATTCAAAAAATAGAGAAAGAATATAACAGTTATTCCAGTTCCTCAACATCCTATACGATGGCGCGTTCTGGAGGAAAAGCATTCCTCGTGTTTAATGACAAGAAGAGTAAAGAAGAGCGGAAGCGGGATGATTTAAAAGGATCCAGGTTTACAGATCTGGTTGTCATTGACAGCAATGGAATGATTGAATACCGTGAAACTATTTTTACAAACAAGGACACAGATCTTGACTTTGTAACCACGATGTCCGGAAGCGGGTTCAATC
>JAHHJO010000292.1:0-4800 GCA_018680275.1 Bacteroidia bacterium | reverse complement strand
CCTGTAAACAGATTTACAACATCTCTTTCATTGGATGTCGCAATAAGATTCTGACTGTATAATCCGGCAGCTAATTTGAATCTTGTATGATCTGTAGCATTAATTTTCAAACCGAGTCTTGGTTCTGCTGAAAATTCCCCGAGAGAAGCATAGTACTGCAACCTGAATCCCGGTTCAAATACAACGCGATCCCAGGCCTGCCTGAATTTCATGAATCCTGATATTTCTGTTGTATTCTGGAACTGATCAAGAAAAATACCAAAGGGGTTCGTAAATTCAAATTCAGTCCTTATACTTTTAACTTCGACACCATAATCCAGTTGGGATTTGTTAAAGAAGTAATTAAAATCAAGTCCCAGGACATACTCTCTTATCAAACTTGTCCTTGGATTTTCATCAGCTTCCGTAATACTAATTTCATAGTTAGAAAACCCTACGAGACCATTGAGTGTCAAACTTGAAGCAGATGGCAAGAGATTGAAATTCAGGCCTCCACCAGAATTTTTCCAATTAATATCAGAGACAAGAGGATTGTTGTAATTATCGTCAAAATTAAATCCAAATACATTAAAGCTTGACCCATTAGCAGTCACAAATGAAAGCTTGCCATATGTATCCGTAAACCCAAATGGTAAGCCAATCGTATCATTTACTGCAGCATAGCTATATACATCCTTTGATGTATTTTCAATTATTGATTTTTTACTTGTGAGAAACATTGACAGGCTGCCTTTGTCATCTTTCATTTTAGCAAGAGGGCCTTCTATAATACCTTTTACCATAAAGGGAGAAGCAGACACCTGGCCTCCAAATCTTTTTTTATTTCCTTCCCGTGTAGAAATATCTACGATAGCAGAGATCCTTCCCCCGTGTTCTGCATTAAAAGCTCCTGTAAGGACATCCACATTCCTTATTACTTCGGTTTCAAATGTGCTGAAAAAGCCTATCGAATGAAAGGGATTATAAATCGTCAAGCCATCCAGCAATATTTTATTTTGGACTGGAGAACCTCCCCGTATAAACAATTGTCCTCCCTGATCTCCTGTAGAGATAACACCTGGAATAACCTGTAAATATTGCAGGATATCAGCCTCACCACCTGTGGATGGTAAAGCTTTAATTTGCTTTTTACTTACCTTGATTTTTGATACTCTTACTTCTGTTCTGGCCTGTTGCCGTTCTGCAGAAATATCTATAACACCAATATTAATTCCACCAGGATTCAGGTTTATTTTATAATAGTTGATAGAATTCTTCTTAAACTCAACCTCTTGATTTATTTCTTCATAGCCTATAAAACTTACTTTTAAGGTATACTCGCCGATAGGAATCCCGACTAGATTATATAAACCATTTTCATCCGTATTTGTGCCATAGGTTGTTCCATCGAGTATAACATTGGCATAAATTACAGGTTCTCCTGTCTCTGAATCATATACATGCCCCCTGATACTACCCTCCTGAGCTCCCAGGAAGATGCCTGGAAATAAGAAAATTATAGCAATAAATATCCTGAAAGCGAATCCCCGAAAATTCATCATTTGTCTTTTCAAAATTTGATCAAAAGTAATCAAATATCGCCGTGATACCTGCCTTTTATTGAATCGAATCCGACATATCAATCCAGAAATTCACTATCATTGAACTAAATTTCTACCATGACAAAAAAAGTCCTTCTAGCTGCTTTGGCGATACTTGTAATCATACAGGTATTCAGTATCGATAAAACAAATCCTCCGGTAGATGAAAGCATAGACTTCTTTTCCACGACCCAAATCCCTGGTGATGTTATGGGTCTGCTTAAACATGCTTGTGCAGATTGTCACTCCTACAAGACCAAATATCCATGGTATACCAATATCGAACCAGTCTCATGGTGGATAAAAGGACATATAGATCATGGTCGGGGAAATCTGAATTTTTCCGAATGGGGCGACTATTCCAAGGAGGACCAGGTGCATTTTATTCGTGAATGCATTGAAGTCATTGAAGAAAAGAGAATGCCTCTGACAATCTACGCACTTTCACATAAAGAGGCACGTCTTAGTGACAGCGACAGACAAAAAATGGTTGAATTCTTCAGAAATTTATGATTTGATATCAAACGTATCCCTGTCTTTAAGGAAGGGATACCTTTCCCTGTAAACCATCATGGGCTGTTTTTCGATTTCTATCATGATCACACCTTCATGTCCCACAATTTTTTCGATTAGTGTCCCATCATATGAATATGCGCTGGTATAACCATAAAACTTGTTCTTGAATATATCCTCCCCCACGCAATTCACTCCAATCACATATGCCTGGTTTTCAACTGCCCTGGCCTTCAGTAATGCTTCCCATGAATCGATACGCTGATTAGGCCAGTTCGCAGTAACAATCAAAAGATCATAATCTTCGCTGTTTCGGCACCATGCAGGAAACCTGAGGTCATAACATATTTGCGGACATATAGCCCATCCGTCAAGATCGAAAACTATCTATTCATTACCTGCTTTATAAAACCTGTCTTCACCAGCAAAAGCAAATAAATGCTTTTTATCATAGGTCCGTAGAATTTTTCCTTCTTTGACGATATAAAGCCTGTTATAATAATCATCCCCGTTCTTGAAAATAAGCGATCCTGCCACAGCAGCATTTTTATTTACACTCCATTCTTTCATCAACTCAAGGGCTTTGATGGTATCCTCGTGATAGACATGAACTTTCATGGTGAATCCTGATGCCCACGTTTCCGGTAGAATAATCAGGTCAGCGTGTTCTATGCTGTCAATTAGTTTTTTTGCTGAATTAAAATTGGCCTTGGGATCATGCCATTGGATACGTGTCTGGACTAAAGCAATTCTCACTTTATTTTATTTAAAAATCATTAAAAAACTTCTTTGCATTCTTATTGAAGCCATCTGACCCAAAATTGTCATACGCATCCCTATATAGTTCAAACTCCCAATTAGGATTACTCAACTCACCACGACATGTGGAATGCAAAAGTTTAAAATCATTCCCAGCGAGTGAAGGGTTGTAAAAAAGAAACTTCACATTGGTCTGCTGCGTCGATTCTATGTAATTATAAATCCATATTTCGTATGGAGGTGCTGATGGTTCTTCTTCTACAAAAACATTATCATCAGGCCTTCCGTATTTCAGGAAAATATAACCCCGGTCGGTCTCAAATCCATGGCCTACATTATTCGCATATCTGATATCTACTGCTCTTGCGACATCCATGTATTTTTGATAGGCATTCCTGGAGTTCTGCGGGACCAGGTTATTCCAGAAGCTATAAAGGAAATATTTTTTGGGTTCAATTTCATTTCCTGAAATAATCAGGTTCAGTGTTTCCGTTTGGTTGTTCCCTACCAGGGGAAAAATGGCTTTCAGAGCGTAGTCCAATTCAGTTTCATCAAATAACTGGACAAATGAAGATTCAAATAACTCATCCTTATCAATATCTGTCATAACATCAATTAATGGATGAAAGACAGAAAAGTGGGCGTCGTAATTTTTGAGTAATTTTTTCTCACGATCATAGATTTCGCAACCTAGAATATAATTTCCCGAACCCAATGATGAAACATCAATATTCAAAAGGATTCTTTCAATTGGTATGCCCTCCAGTTTTTTATAGCCTGTCAGGTTAATACTCTCTAATGGATCATCGAAATTTTGAACAAAATACTTTAGAAAACACTCTTTTTCGGTAATATTCTTAAGATCATATATTTCATGATAGGCAATCAGTTGGTTCTGACCGGCGCCAAGGTGGTTGAAACAAAGAGGTTCGAAAAAAAATCCTGCTTTGTCAAATCTCATTCGCTTGTTAGAGGTATCAATTTCAGCCATTAAGAGGATATCAGAATGAATCATCTTACTTTCTATCTCGTCACCAGCATCGAGAATAGCGCTATATTCAAGTGTATCTGTAATATTATTTAAATCTATGAATCGAATTTCAAGATTATACTTCCCGGCATCCATATTATATCGTTTCATATCCCAGAAGTCCAGATTGACATCACTGACGCTGTTATCAATCCTGTATTTGTCAGCCATCACGACCGCATCCAGCTTCTTGAGTATTACCAGCATTTCAATGCTTGATGAATAGCTGGAATCGTCTTCAGGGTCAATCACGAATTGGATTGATTCGGACATAATCCGACTGTATACTTCAAGATAATGCATATCGCCAGACCTGAAAACGCAAGGTGTCACACTTACTTTCATGCCCTGAACACAAGGCACGATCAAAATAAATGCCACGAGTATTATAAAACATCTATTGGACAGGTAACTCTTCATCCCCTTTTTTTAATAGTAAAATCCTGAAATCAAATTTTCTGATTTTAGTCTCAAGAATCAATGAATCAGATGTCAATTTCATAACAGTATAACTGATTTTATGAGCATCTTCAAGTTTGATTTTATTTCCTGACAGTTTATAAGGGTAAAACAGTGTGTCCTGGAGAATATTGGTTTTCAATTTTTGATCTGTAGAAAACTCAAAATAACCCTTCTTAAGCGTTTGTGTTTCTCTTCCATCCCGGTAGGCCTCATGGATATTCCACTTTCCGGCCAGAATGTCCACTGACGTTTTTACCGTGTCTTCTCCACAGGATATAACCGTTACTATCAGCAATAAGGAAAATAGAAAAGATTTTTGCATCACCTCATTCTAGATTTTATTATTCATTAATTTAAACCATAATGGTGGCAGCAAAGATACCAACATCGCGGTTGGATATCCAAAAGGAAGCTTCTTTGCAGTTTCATGATGATCAAAAACCAGGGGAATATTTA
>JAHHJO010000395.1:0-5745 GCA_018680275.1 Bacteroidia bacterium | reverse complement strand
TTTCCGCAAACGTTTCAGCAACATAGTCCAGGTGACTTTGAGTATATACTCTTCTTGGAATAGCAAGCCGGACCAATTCCATGGCTGCCGGAATCAACTGCCCGTTCTCGTCGTATTTGCCAAACATGACAGAACCTATTTCACAACTTCTTATGCCACCTTTCAAATAAAGTTCACAAACCATTGACTGACCGGGATATTGATTTGCAGGTATATGGGGATAAAAACTTTTGGCATCAATGTAGACTGCATGACCCCCAACAGGTAGCATTATCGGAATACCAAGTTCGTGAAGCTTTGTTCCAAGGTACTTGGTACTCTTTATCCTGTAGTGGAGGTAGTCCGGGTCAAAAACTTCTTTTAAACCTGTGGCAATAGCTTCCATATCCCTTCCTGATAAGCCCCCATATGTAGAATAACCTTCAGTGATTATTAATACTGTCCGGCACTTCAATGCCAATTCAAGATCATTTATGGCCAGGAATCCACCCATATTGACCAATGCATCTTTTTTAGCACTCATAATACACCCGTCTGCCAGTGAGAACATTTTTTGCGCGATGTTCCTGTATGTCCAGTCCTCATATTCTTTCTCCCTGTGTTTGATAAAATAGGCGTTTTCAGCAATTCTGCAGGCATCAAGAATAAAGAGGATATTTTTGGACTTGCAAATTTCAGATATTTGTTCTGCATTCCCCATACTTACAGGTTGTCCCCCACCGCTATTGTTTGTAACTGTGAGTATGACTGCCCCGATGTTTTCAGCCCCATATTTATCAATGGCTTGTCTTAATTTATCAACATCAATATTTCCTTTGAAAGGATGCATCCAGTCAGGATGTTTGCCTTCTTCGATTGGAATGTCAATGGCTGTGGCACCCGAAAACTCAATATTTGCCCTTGTCGTATCAAAATGTGTGTTGCTTATAAATACTTTACCTTTTCCTCCCAGATGATTATAAAGGAGGTGTTCAGCTGCCCGGCCCTGGTGTGTCGGTAATACATATGGATATCCTGTTAAATCAAGGATTTCATTTTCCATTCTCTGCCAGCTCTTGGAACCGGCGTAGCTTTCATCGCCGCGCATTATCCCGGCCCATTGCTCTGCACTCATTGCTGAAGTCCCGCTGTCTGTCAGTAGATCTATGATAATCTCCTCGGATTTCAACAGGAAAGGATTATAATGAGCTTCCTTTAGGTATTCTTTTCTTTCCGATTCTGAAGTGAGTTTTACCTGTTCAACTACTTTAATTCTGAATGGTTCTATATCAACCTTGTGATGCATAAATTCCTGACTTTTGGCCGAAAATATATAGTCTGCTCAACAGTAAGAATGATATATGTCATGCAGGTATATGCTTCTGGTTGGTATTTTAATGCTTTTCTAATACTAGGTTTAGGTTTTTATTTGTCTGTTCTGAGTCAAAGGATGAATGGTATATATTTTGTCATTCATTTTATTTGTCTTGAGAATTAACTGTCAGGATGAAAAATACTTGAGAAGCGTTTCAAATAATATTGAGAAAGTATATTATAATTGTGTAATTCATTAAAAGCTAGTAAATATCGAATGATTTATAGGATTGTCCTTAAAATTTGATGTAGGTGATGTAGTATTGATGTAGTGAAAAAATTCTGATTTGTCACTATTAGAATTAGATTTGGCGATCTTCTTTGAAAAACCTCTATAATTAAAACTCTATGAGAATACTCAACATTCTTTTTTTCCTTTTAATTGCATCCATTTCAAATGCCCAGGAACGTACTATTACGGGAACGGTGATTGGTGCTGAAGATGGTCTTGAAATGATTGGAGCTACGATCATGGTAAAAGGTACATCTACAGGAACAATAACGGACTTCATGGGAGCTTACGAACTTGAAGTGCCTGCAAATTTTGACACACTCACATTTTCTTACACAGGGTACAAGTCAATTGAAGTACCTATCGATGGAAGATCAGTGATTGACATGGAACTGTACCAGGATGTACAGGTACTCGACGAAATAGTCGTCATCGGCTATGGTATCCAGAAAAAACGGGTAGCTACCGGTTCTATTTCCAAACTTTCATCTGAGAAGCTTGAAGGCTTCCAGGTTCAAAGTGTACAGACAGCGCTTGAAGGCCAGGTTTCTGGTTTGATTGTCAATTCCTCATCCGGTCAACCAGGTGCAGGAAAATCGCTTTTGATTAGAGGTGTTAGTACAAATGGTGACAATTCACCTCTTTATGTGGTTGATGGACTACAAGTAAGTGGTATTGACAATATCAATCCAGAAGATATAGAATCAGTTGATGTCCTGAAAGATGCTGCATCCAGTGCCATATATGGTGCGAGAGCGGCCAATGGGGTAGTCATAATTACTACAAAGAAAGGTGGTGATACTGGGAAAATCACTTACGAAGGATTTACATCTCGTTCTCGTCCGTGGAAATTACCAGAAATGTTGTCTGCTGATGACTATATTTTAGTTACAAGAGAAAAATTTGCCAATGGTAACCAGACTGATGCATTGAATTCTCTTGGATTTCCACAGTTGGGACAGGAAACATTCAATACCAATTGGATGGATCAGATTTTTGATGATGCGACACTTCAGTCACATCGGCTGACAGCATCTGCTCAGAATCTATACCTATCATTGGAATACTGGGATGAAAAAGGTGTCGTTGGAGGAGATAAGTCCAACTACAAAAGATATGCAGCCAGGATAAATGGTACTAAGGAACTCAATGAATATGTCACATTTGGTGAAAACCTCTATATCAATCGTGTCGACAATCAAACGATTGGTGTAAATGACGCCTTCGGTACTGTGATTGCAGATGCCTTTGCTTATGATCCTATTACGGATGTTTTCAATACCGAAAAACAATATGGTTTTGAACAGTCTAATTGGGTACAGAAGGAATATGTGAATCCTTTAAGCCGACTTTTCCTTGCTGACAATGAAGGTCACTCAGATCAGATTGTCGGGAATATTTATGCTGAGATAAAACCTATGGAGGGATTAACATTCCGTAGTGATTTTGGAATGGATTATTCATGGTTTAAATTCAGAAGTTTCACACCTGATTACAAATATCACAGTGCATTTGTAAATGTAAATAATGATGTCGCCCAGGGTTATGGCTTCTTCCAGACTTTCCAGGTAGAAAACTATGCAACATATACCAAGCAGATCGACAGGCATGATTTTAATTTTGTACTAGGAACATCTTACAGGGAAAGTATTTCTGAAAACGCAGGTGGCAGTACATCGAATATACCAGATGAGGTAAAATTTGATGATAACTGGCAAAATATCAATGCAGGTCAGGATTCACTTGATCTCTCTTATGGAGGGGTCGGTGTTGACTATAGACTGATCAGTTATTATGGTCGATTGATCTACAGTTTAGATAACAAGTATTTGTTTACTGCAACATTGAGAAGAGATGGTTCTTCAAATTTCGGTGAAGCCAACAGGTTTGGTATATTCCCGTCATTCTCTGCAGGATGGATTATTTCAGACGAAGACTTCTTCGATGTCGGACCTGTAAGTTTTATGAAACTGAGAGCAAGTTGGGGTGTCAATGGTAATGACAGGATTGCACCTTTAGCCTATGCTTCAACTATAGAAAATGTATTTACATATCCATTTGGCATAAACCAGTCATTGAATACAGGAGCATCATTGGCAACGCCGCCTAATCCAAACATTAAATGGGAAGAGAGTGTTCAGTTTGATATTGGTTTGGAAGTCAGATTATGGGAAGACAGGTTGTCAGCTGAATTTGATTATTACAAGAAGAACACCAAGGATCTCTTGATGAATCAGATTATTCCTGGATTTATAGGTGCAACTAATAATCCTATCAGTAATCTGGGTGAAATTCAGAATACTGGTTTTGAAATGGCATTAAACTATAAGGTCAATCTGGGAGAATTAAGATTAAGAACGACATTGAATTACACAACCTTCAAAAATAAGGTAGTCAGGGTAGCCGGAGATTCAGGATTCCTTACCGGATGGAGCTGGCCCGTAAGAAATACACCAATAACACGAATGACTGAAGGCTTCCCAGTTGGACATTTTGTAGGATACAGGACAGATGGTATTTTCCAAAACGCGGAAGAGGTCTTTTCACACCTTGCCCCTAATGGTGATGTATTGCAGCCAAGAGCAGAACCGGGTGATATCAGATATGTAGATGTAAGTGGAGATGGGGTCATCAATTCTGATGATATAACTGATATAGGAAGCCCATGGCCGGATCATATTGTTGGACTTTCTGTTGGAGCAGACTATAAAGGATTTGATTTCAATGTGGTTTTATCCACTCAAATCGGACATGATATTTTCAGGGCTTATGAACGTTCTGATATAACTTATACAAATTATCAAACTTTTTGGTTGGACAGATGGACACCGGAAAATACTGATACGACCTATCCACGGTTGGTATCAAATGACCCGAATAACAATCAGAGGCCTTCAGACTTTTACCTGGAAGATGGTACTTTCCTTAGGTTGAGGAATCTTCAGTTAGGATATAATCTTCCTCAGAACCTTGTTGCCAAGGCTAAGCTGCAGGCTTTGAGAGTGTATCTATCAGCCAATAACCTAATTACCCTAACCAATTACAATGGTTTTGATCCGGAAATTGGAACCACAGGATGGATCCTTGATACCGGAATTGATAAAGGATATTATCCTTCTAACAAAACAATTGGATTCGGATTAAAAATTACAATGTAGACCATTAAATCAAGCAAAAATGAAAATTAAAAATTACATATTTCTCGCGGTTTTATTCCTGTGCTTTTTTGGATGCTCTAAGGAAGACCTTGAAGTTGATCCAGTCAATGAGTTTCTTTCAGAGAACTTTTACCAGACTGACGAACAGGTGTTTTCTGCCCTGGTAGCAGCATATGATCCAATGGGTTGGACAATGGCTTTTGGGCAATGGGTATCTGAAGTTATGTTTAACGAGATAAGATCAGATAATGCCAATGCCGGAGGTGATGCCTCTGACAACGATCAGCCGGGCTGGCAGGAGTTTGATGATTTCAGAAACACCAATACCAATACGGTAATCCAGGCGATGTACAGGCGTTTTTATATTGGAATCTTCAGAGCCAACCTGGTTCTTGAAAAGCCAGAATTTACATCTGCTGCTGTAGACAGGTACCAGGCTGAGGCCAAATTCCTGCGTGCATATTATCACTTTGAATTGTTCAAGCATTTTGGACCGATTCCAGTTGTTACTGAAGTTTTAACTCCCGAGGATATCGATCTGTCTAGAAATACGATGACAGAAGTATTCCAGGCCATAGAAAGTGATTTACTTGATGCGATCAATATACTTCCAATCAGTCTTTCTTCTTCTGAAGCAGGCAGAGCAAGTAAAGGTTCAGCACAGGCATTGCTTGGTAAAGTATATATGTATTGGGCAGACCTTAAAGATGATGATGTGGCGACATTCGATAAAGCAGCAAGTCAGCTTCAGGATGTTGTACAGTCAGGTATTTACTTTCTTGAAGATGACATGGCTTCATTGTATGCTTTTGGATTGAAGAACCCTGGAGAATCTGTGTTTGAAATCCAAAAAACAAATCTATATCCAAGCGACTGGGGCTGGTTTGAAGGCATCGAAGGTAATGGCATGGTCCAACTTTGTGGTATTCGTGGCCTTTGTTCTGAGCATCCAGAATATGAAGCAGGATGGGGCTTTATGATGCCGACTGAAGGTCTATATAA
>JAHHJO010000041.1:0-2464 GCA_018680275.1 Bacteroidia bacterium | reverse complement strand
ACATTCAATGGTGATTTCTGGGGATTCGTCGCAGAAAATACCGAGGTAACACTGGACGTATATGCTTTTATGTCCGAGTATAATAATATGGTCAATACAGGAGAATATGCATTTCATGCTCCTCAGGATGTAGAATACGAAGTGTGGTATTTTCCAAGAGGGGAAGGATCTGAAGTGGTTATAACTGGTGGTCAAAAGGATCCTGGAGATGAAATGGGAAATATTGTTTTTGGGAAGGAGAAATGTGAAAATGATAATGGCATCAATCATAGATCAGCTCGTCAAGAGAGTTCATCAAATAAAATATGGGATGATTGTATGAGAGATTACTATCAAGAAAAATTAGACTGTGAAAAAGAAATTCATCGTCAGAGTGTACTGAAAAGAGAAAAGCTACAAGCAGAAATTTATCGCCACCAGAGTGTAATGAACAGACTAAACAGGTTAAAAAATGAGGCTAAAGCAAAAAAAGTTGTTACAGCTGTTTTTAGTATTGAAACAGATATTAAAAGAGAAGAAAGCAATCATGCAGCCAATAAAACAATTATAGCAAAACCGCATGATGAAGCTATTAAATTTCAAAAGGATTACATTAATACATCTGAAAGGTATTACAAGAATAAATGTGATAATATTTATACATGCCAAATTAATTCACAAAACACTAAGAAGAAAAATAAAATCGTAAATATATCAAAAGATTCAAATGGTGACATTGCAGCTATAAAAGGAAAAGTAAGCCAATCTAATTCAAAAGGTTTCAATCAAATAAAAGGAGAATCTTCCAACTTCAAAACTACCCAAGGCCAGTATGAAATAAAAGCCAATGGAAGCGTTGGTATTGATGTTTCGGGAGATAAAATGAATATTTCGGGAGATAACAATAAAGTTCATTTTAAGAAAAAACAAGATGCACCGAAGTATATAAAAGTCTTGCAAACAATACATGCAACCATTAGACCTAAAAAGACGGAGTTTGTTATTTCAAACAATAACTATAGAACTGAAGTATGTGTCATAGAAGGTATGGTTACCGTAAGCCCAATAAACATTGCATGCGATTCAGTGAATGTATCTACCGGTCAGTGTATATCAATAGATGTTCAGGGGGAGGTGTCAGATTATACTAACCTCGATGTAGACCAACTAGGTAAATGGTGGGAAGATTGGCCATTGGTTATTGGGATGGATGACGATGAAATCAGAAAAATTGATGGAGGGTCCATTGGACATTTTTTGAATGGGTTATTTGACGTCGAAATCAAGACACCTGAACATTCCTTTAATACATCCTGGATGGTATTTAGTGAAGGGTCATTGGTGGATGTCATACCTGGTGATGATCAATATCCTTACTACCAGGAGGGCATCTTAAGAGCATTCATAGACGAAGACAAACTATACATTTACAATGACTGCTCCGATTCTAAGGGGGTGTCTTCCTGTGATCAGATATTCACGGGGATATTAAACAATGGGTTGGTTTCTGGTGAATTCATGATAGATGGTCGTAAGTCCGGAACCTGGACCATGCGGCCAAGTGGGAAAATTAAAACTCAAGATTTTGGTGAAACCATCAACCCCATCGCCGACTCTCACATCTACCAATACACTTATTCCAACTGGAACAAGGCCAGCTGGGGAGGGTATGACAAACTGGGAGTAGGTTATCATCCTTCAGGTGGAGAAAAGAGAGCCTATCTCAAGTTTGATATTGGAAATGTCCAGCCCAATGATATAGGCAAAACAACCTTGAAATTGTATCAATATCACACGTCAGGAAGTACTGATTTGAAATTGGGCATATATGAGGTTACAGAAAACTGGAATGAAGGGCGCGGATTGTATAAACCTCAGACACTGGCAACTGGCAATGAGATCTGCTGGATCAATCAACCGGATTTTGAGACAACCCTTCTTTCATCTTTCTCTCCCGGGTCATCCATTAATCAATGGGTGGAAGTAGATGTTACTGAATTGGTGAGAAACTGGGCGGCAGGCATGCCCAACAATGGATTGATGATTAAAGGAATTGGATCATTTAGCGGAATGGGTGAATCAATGTATGGCTTCTATTCAAGGGAATGGGAAGATCAGAGTTTAAGACCACAGCTTATCATAACTCCGATGAGAAAGGAAGGAGATGTAGTAACTTCGGATTACGATAGTGAGCCAATATCATCCATGACCAAAGAGGTTGCTGGAGTCTTAGATGGATTAAGGTGGGAATTACCCTGTAATGGAACCGGAAACACCTGCGGAGCCAAAGTCCAGCGACCATCTGAAACAGCTATTCTTGGAGGAGATCCCAACCAGCTTTATGAAGTTACACTACGATTTAGAGGTGTTGTTGAATATCATAGTTATAGTGGTGGTCAACAGGATGGACTTTGGTATATCGGATGTAAGTCCAATCAAGGAAGTTTTAATATTTATCAATTGCAGACAACAGACCCTGTACAGA
>JAHHJO010000230.1:0-3935 GCA_018680275.1 Bacteroidia bacterium | reverse complement strand
CGCCCATTTGTTTCATATCTTCAAAAAGCCTGGTTTCATCGACTATTTGTCCCATCAGGTGCAATCCTGGTTCTGATATTGAACGATCAAAATACTGATTTAGGCAGGCACTAAGAGCTTGAGCAGTCAAATCATAACCATCATCTGATTGCAATTGCAATTTTATCTTTTTCTCTTTCCCGTCTTTTATACCAGAAGCATTAATAATCAGTTCGACTTTGGCAAATGTATCCTTGGGGCTTTTACCGAATCTGTACATTAGATTCCCGCAGATCTTTTGAGCCAGGGTTATATTCAATTTTCCAATTACCATTGCCAGCGGGAAAATGAAATAATCAAAAAGAGTATTAAATCCCGCAGCATAGGCTCCGCAATTCATAAGTCCTAATGTTTTTTCAATTCCAATTATTTCTTTCATCTCCAGAGGATAGCAGTCTTTAATTCCAAAATGATCTGAAAATGAAACCTGTATCATGTCTTTATAGCCTGCTTTCTTCCACTTTCCGTGATTCAGTATCATGGGATTCCCTTTGATGATTTCATATATAAGTTCATGTAAGGATTCCGCGGTATAGAATACAGGATCCATAGCCATGGCAACACTTGCTTCTTTATAAACATCAAAAGAAGAGCCTGCCATTCTGATTGTTGGGGCAATCATTCCGGGGTGAAAGCCACATTGCGTTATAAAAATTCTTCCATTCTTAATTATGGATGTCTTGTATTTATTTAGTTTTTCGATAACATCTCCCCTGAAAAGAATATCCATCACATCTGACCCAGACTGCAGGGCACACTCAGCGATCAGGTCCATTTTGTCAGGAATGGTAGCAGCTACGATGACAAGGTCTGCAGAATCGAAATTTTCAGTCAGATCTTCCTTTTTCCTTGCATCAACTGATCTTGACTCCAGGCTGATTCCTGGATATTTTGAAAGGAGATAATTTCGGTAGTTGTCTGCTTTTTGTTTATTTCTTCCAGCAATGACAACATTGACATCATGGTTTCGGAGCAGGTATTCAACGACAAATTTACCTACACCTCCATATCCTCCGATGACCAGGACATTTTTTTTCATAAATAGGTTTGGATCTAATCAATATCTCAAATGACGATTTAAGAATGATTTGATTACCAATCAAGTATTGACGAAAAATTATTCATTAAAAGAGGGAAGTATTCCTAGAATCGTGGATTGACAAAATTGTTGTATTTGGATCCGAAACGATAATTAACTCCAAAATAAGAGTAATAAGAAAAATCAGTATCCAACTGTTTGATCTGGAGCAAAATATCTTCATCAGAAATATCAGATTTTGCAATATTGATGCGGTCATTAACGAATGAGAAAAATCCGCCAAAATTGATACTTAGACCTTTAAATATTTGCCAGTTAAGCCTGGGATTAAGATATGCATTGTAGAGGTGAGGATCATGGAAATATTGTTGTACACCAAATGATATTGATATATCACCCCATTTTTGAGTTTGTTCATATTGTATCGTCAAACCATGTCTTCCTACCCATTCTGATTCTTTATCGTAAATCGTCAGATCAGTATAGTCATAGTATTCCGGCCCAATTGTATAGAAAAATGAAAACCTCCTGGTCTGGGCATCTGAATATGGATAAACATTAAACTCAAGGGCGCCCCTGATGGTAGTACTCAAGTCCGTGTTTCCAAATGTCGTAGATCCAGATCTTGAAATCCCTCCTACAGACCAATGGTCCCCAAGGCTTTTGACATATTCAAAGTACAGGTTATAAGATTTCCGAATACTTTTGAATTCTTCTCCATCTGTTAGTGTGTAGTTATTTTCTTCATGATTATACCTTGCAGAAAACTGTATCTTATTTTTATCGGTAATTCTGTTTGCCGATATACGGCCGGTTAAGTCAATGGAATTATATGTGTCTTCGCCGTTTAACCAGCCATTGCCACCGATATTAAAAACCCAATAATTCCATGGATCATGAATTGGTGTTTCTGTAATATCCGCTGTATTTGATTCGACAGTATAATCCAGTTTATTGATAATATCGGTGTGTATGATATATTTCAGCAGCCCTCTTTTAATTTCATTGACCAGGAGGTCTCGTTCGATGGATTCTGTTGCATTAGGATCAACAAAGTATTTGATCGTGTCCATCATTCCGGTAAAATGATTGTTTCCTTCAAATAACAATTGGACTTCATCTCCGCCTGCACCTGTTCTTTGTCTTGTAGCGAGAATAAAAATATCTGCAAGCTGCCTGTCCTGCATATAATTTACAAATGTGATTTGTTCCTTAATGTAATTGAAATGGCAACGCATCTGGCAATCAATAAAAAGCCCGGGCAAATTATTTTGTGCCCCTGCAGAACCAAAAGTCAGTAACAAAGAAAATGTCAGGATAAGTCTCATAGTATTTCCAGATTTCAGAATATAATCTTAATTCTCAGGAGTGAAAGATATTATACAGAACGTACTGAAGAGCATTAGTCATGTAAATTAGCGTAAATGAAATGTAAATAATTGTGTTTTATGGATCACTCGGTGATGGATTGTTTAGAAAGTGTTTTGTGGACTTTATTTACTTCCAATAGTCCTGCAGAACCGTACCATTCCCTGAGTTCGAGCGTCAGACTGCCAGCCTGAACTGCAGGATCCGTGTTGGTAAGTGTCTCAGCCTCTTCAAGAGAAGATACATTGAAAATATAAATACCCCTTAAAGCGCCGTCATCCAGGAAGGGTCCGGCAAGAACCAGTTTGCCTGCTTCAGCCATCTTGCCTATATTTTCAAGATGTGCCATTTGTAATTCTGCAGCCTTAATGGAGTCAAGATCACGGTTAGGACCTTTTTTAAGAAAAGCCATGACATATTTCTACATTCCGTATTGATCGGCACCATAATTTGCTGCTTTTATCGAATCATATTTTATTTCAATTGAATTTTCCGCAACCGGGGACTGGGTTCCGGAATGTGAACAAGCTAAGATGCCAATACACATTAAAGTCAAGATCCCATGCTTTATAATATCAACACTCATTATATTATTTTCAGGCAATTATAAATATAATTTATCTATAATATGACAATCCGGAAGTTTTATGAGTTTTTATACAGGTTCATAGTATATGCATATGAGTAATATATTCATCCTGCAAATTCAGCAATAACACTTTCTGTCTTATCAATGAGCTTTGATATCAACAGAGAATCGTAAGCATCAGGATGAGCCTCTCCAAATGCTCCTTTTAGTTCTCCTTTGTCATTATCAAAGTATTTTCCAGACTGAGTTGCGTATTCATTTGATATCGCGAGATCGTAAAGAATATTCCCCCCTTTTTCAGCAGATGACCAAAATCGACCGAAAGCTTCCTTGACCATATTTGTATTCAGAAGTGATCCAGGATTGACAGCAATTACAGTAATATCGGGATAGAGTTGAGCAAGATGGAAACTCCACATTGTTAATGCCAGTTTGCTTTGAGCATAAGCATTCTGTTCCGTTAATAGTTTCTTGCCTGATAATGATTCAAGTATGACAGATGATTGGGCGGCAGAACTTAAGTTAATAATGCGGGGATCCGAACTGTTTTTAAGTAAAGGCAATAAAGCGTTTGTCAATACATATGGTGCAATATAGTTTACCGCAAAACGCATATCAATCCCATTATCATTTTTTGGCTTTTTACTTTTATATACTCCGGCATTGTTAATTAACACATCAATATTTCCAAGAGTATTTTTCAGTTGCACTGCCATTTGGTTCACTGAATCAAGGTTTGCAAAATCAGCTACGACGCCATTTACATTTTGATTTTTTGATTCAATCCTGATTTCTGAAATAACATTGGTCAGTTTATTGGCATCCCTGCCGTGGAGGAATATTGAATATCCTTTTTTCGCAAGTTTTAATGCAGCAATTTTTCCTATACCATCCGTACTC
>JAHHJO010000302.1:0-3795 GCA_018680275.1 Bacteroidia bacterium | reverse complement strand
GCATCTTCGTATATGGTTCTGTCCTGGATGACTGTTTTGTCACCTTCCCTGATTTCAATCAATTGCCTGTACCTGCTGTTCAGGAAATATATCTGTAAATTAAAAGACCACCTTTGCATATCGACATAGAAATCACTGAGATATGGATTTGTATTGGTGTCTTCATAATGTACATCCCAGCTGAACTGTTTACTTAACATTTCAGAAAGGGTTGTTTTACCTGCACCGATATTACCGGATACAGCAATATGTTTTATTTTAGGATCAGAATCTAAATTTAGAGACATATCATTTCAGAATGATTCATTAAGTTGGCCAAAATAGGCATTTCGACGGAGATCAACCCGAGAACATCTAAATTATTAGAATCAATTTTATTAATAAAGTATTTTAAGGCAGAACGATAAAATCCAAAGTCTGGAAGTGCATAAAAAATTATAATCGAGATTAAATGAGTAAAGTAATTTCAATAAAAGATTTAAAGAAGATTTATACGATGGGTTCGGAAAAGATCCATGCCCTGGATGGTGTGACCCTGGATATAGAAGTAAATGAATATGTGGCTCTTCTCGGACCGTCGGGATCAGGTAAATCAACTTTAATGAATATGATAGGATTGCTGGATTCCCCGACATCAGGAGAATATCATCTCAACGGCGAAAATGTCAGTGCGATGGTTGATTCAGAGATGGCGGTTTTAAGAAACAAGGAAATTGGCTTTGTATTCCAGACATTTAATCTTTTACCCCGTCTAACTGCACTTGAAAATGTGGCTTTGCCACTTGTTTATTCAGGTGTAGGCAAAAAGAAAAGGCTTGAGAGGGCTGAAGAGGTGCTTGGTAAAGTTGGACTTGGAGACAGGGTAGAGCATAAACCAAATGAATTATCAGGAGGACAAAGACAACGCGTTGCTATTGCAAGGGCATTGGTAAACAGACCTTCTATTATTCTTGCGGATGAACCGACAGGAAACGTGGATACAAAAACATCTCTGGAGATAATGTCCATCCTTGAACAAATACATAATAGTGGTAATACCATCATTCTTGTGACACATGAACCTGATATATCACAATATGCCCATCGAATGATAAGGTTAAGAGACGGACTTGTTGAATCTGATATGAGGAACGAAAACATAATGCATAGGGAGTTACAAGCTTAAATCCTTTTTAACTCAAGTTTTCCTCCCAGTCGATGCGCCTGTATCCTTAACAGTAATTAATGCTTAATTTTGAAGCAATGAAAATTTATACTAAGACTGGAGACCAGGGGAGTACATCGCTTTTTGGAGGTACACGAGTGGACAAGGATAATGCCCAGATAGAAGCTTATGGTACTGTAGATGAGTTGAATTCCCATTTGGGACTACTTATATCAGTAGTAAAGGAAGAATTGCTGGCTGGCGAAATGAAGGCCATTCAGTCCATACTCTTTGACATTGGCAGTCATTTGGCTTCCGACGGGAATATCTCTGAACATTTACCTGAATTGGATGAAGAATATATTCTAAGGCTAGAACATTCCATGGACAGGATGACGGAGGAACTCCCCAAGCTCAGATCATTTATTTTACCGGGAGGCAATCAGAGAATTGCACTCGCGCATGTATGCCGAACGATTTGCAGAAGAGCGGAAAGAAGAGTGGTCAGTCTGGAAGATGTTGTTGAAGTTGAAAATTTTGTCAAGATCTACCTTAACCGGCTGTCCGATTATTTTTTTGTGGTGGCAAGGTATTTGTCCTTGCTCGATGGGGTAAATGAAGTAAAATGGAATCCCAAATAGTATTAAATTAGATTCTTTCTATCAGGAATGCAGTCACAGGAAACATCATACACGTTTAGCTGGCGCGATTTACCTAAATTGTTAGTGATCGCAGGGGCTATCACAATTATAAGTTTTTTGTTTCCCCTGGATAACAATCAGTCATACTTCTATAAATATGGCGAAACCTGGAATTATGAAAACCTGGTGTCTAAAAAGACATTCAGTTTTAAACCAGTTGCTAAAGTTACAGAAGACTCCTTGTCAACCAGGACAGATAGTACAATCGTACCCATGTATAGCTTTAAGCGTGGTGATGTAATCGTAAGCAAGGGGCAATTACTTGACAAGGTCCAGCTTGATATTCTCAACCATTACTTCAATACAGTACTGGGGCCCAGCAAATTTCTGAAATCGAATAACCTGATATACTTCCTTGGTTATATCCTGTTGACGACGCTTATAATCGGGGCTTTGATCATGTTTTCATTCAAGACTTTTCCTGATATTGTCCGAACACTGACCGGTATCAGTTTTCTTGTTTTATGGCCAGTGTTGTTTAGTCTTGTCGTATATCTTGTCACACGGAGTGGCAACATTAGTCCCTACATGATTCCTTTTTGTATTACGCCCATAGTTGTATACAATTTCTTTGGAGGAAGGCTTGCCTTGTTTGTGCATATTGTAGTTGTGCTTATTTCGAGCTTTTTGAGCGGATTAGGTTACGAATTCACCTTCTTGCAGATCCTGGCCGGGATTGTGACGGTTCTTGCCATTTCAGAAACACGTTACTGGAATAAGTTTTTCATTGCCATATTCATTATTATGTGTACCTACATGCTTGGTTATCTTGGGCTGGCGATGATAAATTCCGGGTCTATTGTAGAAAATGAAATTAAAATTTTCGGATGGTTGGCTATCAATGCCTTCCTTTTATTACTTGCCTATCCATTGATTCCGATCATCGAAAAAATATTTGGATTAACCTCCAGTATCACCATTGCAGAATTAGGTGATATGAATAAACCCCTCCTCAGAGATCTGTCGCTAAAGGCGCCGGGGACCCTGCAACATTCGCTCCAGGTCGCCAATCTAAGTGAGGCGGCTGCAAAAGCGATAGGAGCCAACGGGCTGCTCGTCAAGACTGCTGCATTGTATCACGATATAGGTAAAATGAATAATCCATTTTGCTTTATTGAAAATTCGAATGGAAGGAGCCCTCATGAGGATATGAACAATTTTGAAAGCGCCAAAGTTATTATCGCTCATGTAACAGAAGGTGAAGCTATGGCGAAAAAAGCAAGGTTGCCAAAGTTAATTACCGACTTTATTACCACACACCATGGGACAACGCGCGTTGAATATTTTTATAGGAACCAGATCAAAGACGAACCGGACCGGGAGTTTGATGAAACACTTTTCAGGTATCCCGGACCAAAGCCCGTCAGCAAGGAACAGACTATCCTTATGATTGCAGATTCATTAGAGGCCGCAAGTAAAAGTCTCAAGAATCCTACAGGTCAGGATATTGACCAATTGATAGACAAGATTGTTGACTATAAAGTCGAACAGGGACAGTTGTCAGAATCAAACTTGTCTTTTTCAGAGCTTCAAACCTGTACAGATACCTTTCGCTCCGTATTAAGAAGTATTTATCATGTCCGCATCGAGTATCCGGAAGCCAATTCTGAAGAATAATGGCTTCAGTGTTTGGACATGCAATTACTGCGATGACTGCTACTGCCTTTGTATCCACAAAGTTCAATAAATGGAAATTTGGTGCTTTGGCTATTTTTGCGCTACTATACCGGATGCAGATGTTCTCATGTTTGACCTGGGTTATTCCTATGGTCATTGGTTGGGTCATCGTGGATTTTTTCATTCCATCTTTTTTGCTTTCATTTTTGGTTTTATAATCAAATCATTGTTTTACCGTGGTTTTAAATTGACGTCAGCTACAGGATTTATGATTTTCCTGGGTTTTAGTCTGATAACAGTATCTCATGGTGTGCTTGATGCTATGACTACAGG
>JAHHJO010000036.1:0-2358 GCA_018680275.1 Bacteroidia bacterium | reverse complement strand
TTGTTGAACTCTATGGCATAGGCATCCTGCAAAGACTGATATTTTGATTTCAGTTCCGACCACAATTGATCATCCTTGACCAATCGTCTGTATTCTCTTTCGAACTCTGAATTGATTATATTCTCACTAATCAATCCGGACCAGCTATACCGCCTTCTTTCCAATGCTATCAGACCTTTGATGACCTTTTCACTTAACCGGATATCCCCATATTTTTCCTGGATGGCAGCTTTCGTAGATGACAGAAAGCGATTATGCAGGGCAAGATACCGATCCGATTCTTTGATCTTACGCTCCAGGATGTCTTTCCTGATTTTCTTCTGTACATCATCAGCCTCGTAGGTCCAGGGATCCCGGTATTTCCATACTTGCCAGTACCTGTCCTGTATCCTGGCCATATGTTCTTCCAATGCCTGTTCAGCATGTTTTTGAAACACAAGGTCAATAGTGGTATATATCTTTAAACCGTCAGTATAAATATTATACTCGGATCCGTCTTCTTTCCGAATTCCTTTTTCGTCAAATAGCTTTCTCAGCCATTTGGTAAGTTCTGATCTGAAATAAGGTGCAGGACCCTTATCATGTGAATCCCTTTTAAATCTGGTCATGTCAATTTGCTTTGCCATGACAGTATCCAACATTTGCTCATCTACATCATAATGCTTTGACATTTGATTCAGCACAACATTTCTTCTTTGTGTTGCATTTTCAGGAAATCTCAGTGGATTATACAAACTTGGATTTTTCAGCATACCAACCAACATAGCCGCCTGGGGTAGGTTCAGGTTTTCCTGGCTGATGCCAAAATAAGTCTGAGCTGCTGCCTGTATTCCGTGTGCACCATTGATAAACTCAAACTTGTTTAGGTACATCGCTATGATTTCCTCTTTTGTATATCTTTTTTCAAGTTTTACGGCTATGATCCATTCTTTCACTTTTGTACGTAACAATGTCAAAGCTTTTTCAATAAATGTTTTATTGGCGAGACTTTGACGCTTGAATAAGAGTTTGGCAAGTTGTTGAGAGATGGTACTTCCTCCCCCGGAGCTTTCCTTGCCCATCATTAGGGTCTTGAATGCGACCCTGAATAATGCCTTGAGGTCAACGCCTGAGTGCTGGTAAAACCTGATGTCTTCGGTTGCCAGGAGTGCATTTATTATATTTGCTGAAAGGTCATCATACGTGATAATTTCCCTGTTTTCGACATAATACTTACCGAAGGCTTCCCCGTTGACATCATAAACGATGCTCGCTTCATCATACTCCGGATTTTCCAGATCTTCAAATGAAGGCATGTCATGGTCAAGAGTGGTGAAAATGAATCTAGCTGCAATAGCAATTCCAAGGATGAGAATCCCCCATAAGATCAGGTTCAGCCAAAAGAGCAGTTTGTATTTCTTTGAATCGAACATTCCTTCCCAGGTAAGTGTGGTTTAGGAGACGCAAGATAATCGATATTTGGATTATGATTCCCGAATTATTAAAATTCTTCCTCAAACTGATCATTAAGGGCTTTTTCTTTTATCAACTTGTCTTTTTCTTCCTTTGACGGCAGTCTGTCCTCATATTGCTCACATTCAAATACAATTTGATCTCCACCAGGTTCAGGAAAGATGAGCGTCCGATCAAGTTTGATTGCAGGATCTTGATAAAGACGATTCATGAATTTTATATAAAATGGCCGTGCCATGGCCCCTCCGGAACCATCCGCGATATTCAGAAATCGTATCCAGTTATGCTCACCCCCAACCCAGGTTCCCACCACCAGTTGCGGGGAAACACCCATGAACCAGCCATCAACATAATCATTAGTCGTTCCGGTTTTTCCACCCCAGTCTCCCGAGATGAGATGTGAAAGGTTACTGGAAGCATAACGCAAAAAATTGATCATCGCAAAATTGTATTCTTCCGTCATGACTTTCTTTTGCCTAGGTACAGCGTTATATATCACCCTTCCATCCTTGTCTTCAATCCTTGTCAGGAATACAGGTTCTATAAAGGTGCCATTGTTTGCAAAAGTTGAATAGGCTCCGGTCATCTCCAGGACATTTACCTGTGCAGCACCCAAAACTATTGATGGCGCATCCGGTATTTTATTCTTATCGATACCCATTTTATCAACGAGGTTCCTGATGAGCCTGACACTGCCAAGTTCTTTTACAATCCAGACAGATATTGAATTTCTTGATTGTTTCAAGCCTTCCTTGAGGGTCATCCATTCTTCTGTAAACTTTCCATCTGAATTGCTTGGGGACCAGGTTTCAAGTAAACCCCATGTGGGATCCCCTGCAGGAATCTCATATTGAACATCCTGCACTTTTTGACAAGGTGACATACCCTGGTTGATCATGGCAGTTG
>JAHHJO010000327.1:0-3169 GCA_018680275.1 Bacteroidia bacterium | reverse complement strand
ATTTAAGTGGCGGTGACCTGAGGATTCAGGATGCCATTTTCAATCACCTCCAGGAGATGAAGGACATCATTGAAAACAACAAGTTTGCCGGCAATGTAACAACCTTTAAGAAGACATCAACAGATCCCGTGCAAACGTCACTCTCACAGGAAATAATCAATTTAATAAATGACGGCACCTCTATCATTACATTTTTTGGTCACTCTTCGGCGGGAACGTTTGATTTCAGCATTGAGGATCCATCTAAATATGATAATACAGGGAGGTATCCCATTGTTTTGTCACTGGGGTGTCATTCCGGTGATATACATGAAACGGTATTTAGTCTGAGTGAAGATTTTATTCTGACCAAAGACAGGGGATCAATTGCATTTATTGCTTCATCAGGAAACGCATTTATTCCTCAATTGGCAAGTTATGCAAAAGGCATGTATACTGATCTTGGAGGTGACTTTTACGGAGAACCGATTGGTGTAGTCATTCAAAAAATACTGGAAGAACAGTATAATCCTGTTAATGCAAGATCGGTTACACTTCATCAGCAAAACACTTTACATGGAGACCCAGCGGTCAGGTTATATATGGCCGAAGGCCCGGATTACACTGTTGATTTTCCATCGATAACGACGATGGGTGATGTCGGAACCCTTGACGAACAGATAAACTTCTCTTTTGATATCATAAATCTTGGATCCGGAGTCCAGGATAGTATTAGCAATTATCTTGTGCATGAATATGGTGACAACCAAAAAGATACAATTTATTTCAGGACTGCAGCGCCATTTAACAGGGCGGAAATAAGCCTAAAATTACCCAATCCGGGAACAGAAGCACTGGGAAAAAATATAATCAATATTGTATTGGACTACAAGAACGAAGTAGAAGAATATCCCAATCCTGTCGGAGAGGAAAACAATGAGTTGAAAACAGCTTATAGTAATGAAGGGTACTGTTTCTTTGTTTTCGACAACAGTGCATTCCCTGTTTATCCTCCAGAATTCGGGATTGTATATCAACAGGATCTGACCCTTTCTGCTTCTGCAACAAATGCGTTTGCTGCAAAGGAGTTATTCATAATAGAACTGGACACTACCGAGAATTTTGATAGTCCGTTTCTACGTAGAACAGAAATAGAGTCCTCTCCATCTCTTGTGCAGTGGAAGCCAGGTATTACTCTTGAAAATGAAAAGGTATACTACTGGCGTATCAGTCCAAAAGAAAATACTGGTCAGGCCAAATGGAATACAAGTTCATTTGTATTTCTTGAAAACGGAAGTGATGGCTGGAATCAAAGTCATCTGTACCAATGGCAAAGAGACAATTTTAATAATTATATATATGACGAAGATTACAGGGAGTTTCTCTTTGCTGAAGACCTAAAAGAAATAAGAGTTAAGAATGGTACTTTCAGATTAACAAGGCCAAGTATTTCATACCAGAACGAAAAATCGGAATATATAGAGTTTGATGAACACATAAACCAGGGTGTTTACATAAGCAGTTTTGATGGTGTAACAGGCTTACCAATGACAAACGAAATACCTTCGCTTTATGGTAGTTACTTCAGTAGTCCATGGGCAGAAAACTGGATGAACTTTCCTTATGAAACACATAATAAAAATGAAAGAGCGAAGGCCATAAACTTTATAGAGAATATAATTCCTGATGGCAACTTTGTTGTGGTATATACTATTCAGAGATCTGATCTAAATACGAATTACCGACCTGAAGACTGGGCCAGTGATGGTTCCAACGGGGATCCGGACCTAATGTCAATATTTGAGAAGTATGGCGCAAACAGAGTAAGAGAACTTGAGAGTGGAGCAAGACCATACATTTTTGTATTCAAGAAAAATGACACCAATTTTACTCCTATAGAAGTTGTAGCTGAGGATGCGACTGAAGAAATTGAGGCTGAGTTTAAAATTCTTGGCAGATGGTTTGAAGGTAGTTTTTATTCAACAACAATAGGTCCTGCGCAGGAATGGAATAATCTAATTTGGGAAATCGAGCAATTTGAAAATGATGAAGATTATTACAGGCTGGATATAGTTGGAGTCAGATCTGACGAAGTGGAAGACACATTATACCGGGAAATTAGTTCTTTTGATTTCGATCTTTCTGAGATCAACGCAAATACTTACCCATATCTTAAATTAAACTTTTATGCGATTGATGAAGTATCACGAACATCTCCACAATTAAATTTCTGGAGAGTTATGTACAAGGAAAAAGCTGAAGCCGTATTGAATATCAACGAAAGGTTTGTATTCAAGGCTGATACACTTTTCCTGGGCAATGATCTCAGTATACAAACCAAGGCGACAAATATCAGTCAAACAGATATGGACAGTCTGTTGGTCAGGTATACAATTGTTGATGGCACCAATTCCGAAATCAATGTTTTAGAACGACTGGCTCCTTTACCTGCGCAGCAAAGTGTAGACATTGAATTCACACATCCAACAAACGACCTTTTAGGAGTAAATCAATTCAGGGTGGAAATTAATCCTGATATGGATCAACCAGAACAATTCAGTTTTAATAATGTGGGTGTTATCGACTTCACCGTGCAAGGAGACCTTATCAATCCATTACTCGATGTTACTTTCGATGGTGTAAGAATTATGGACGGTGAGATTATTTCACCTGTTCCTTTAATTACTGTGACACTGAAGGATGAAAATGAATTTCTATATATTGAGGATCTCTCGAGCTTTGATTTAGCCATACAAAAGCTTCCGGACCCGCAAGCAGTACCGATAGATTTAAATTCTTCTACTATCACTTTTTATCCGGCAGATTCAACCAATAATAACCTTGCCAGGCTTGAATACGAAGCAGAATTCGAAACAGGTGATTATGTATTGTATGTTCAGGCCAGGGATGCCTCAGGAAACTTGTCCGGCGATCAGATTCTTGAAATACGATTTAAGGTAGTAGCAGAATCCATGGTGTCCAATGTGCTGAATTATCCCAACCCGTTTTCCACAAGTACTGAATTCGTTTTTACGTTGACCGGACATGTTGTGCCTGATATATTTACGATACAAATAATGACACTGTCGGGAAAGGTTGTAAGAGAAATAACAAGAGAAGAACTGGGAGACCTTAGAATTGGTATTAACAGGAGCAATTATAAATGGAATGGCACCGATGAATACGGAAA
>JAHHJO010000310.1:0-5650 GCA_018680275.1 Bacteroidia bacterium | reverse complement strand
GTATGGAGCATTACAGGAGTGCACGGAAGCAGCAACTTTTGAAAAATGTAGTTTATGTCGGTGCGTTAACTGCATTGCTGAAAATGGACATGGATGTTGTTAATGAAATTGTAGGACAGCAATTCGCACACAAAGAAAAACTGATACCGGACAACTTTAAGGCACTCGAACTTGGTGCAAATTATATTCTTGATAATTTTCAAAAGCCTTTCCCCCTGAGTGTGGAAAAACGTGATTTGATTGGCGACAAAATTCTCATTGATGGAAATACTGCTACTGCACTAGGTTTACTCTACGGGGGTGCGACTGTAGCTGCATGGTACCCTATTACACCGTCAACATCAGTCACACAAAGTTTTATAAATTACGCCAATAAGCTGAGATACAACAGAGATACAAAAAAATTCAACGTCGCCATCCTTCAAGCTGAAGATGAACTCGCTGCCATCGGCATGGTCATCGGTGCTGCATGGAATGGTGCCAGGGCCTTTACAAGTACAAGTGGCGCGGGTGTTTCCCTTATGAATGAATTTATCGGGCTGGCTTACTTTGCTGAAATTCCGGTTGTAATTATCAATGTACAAAGAGGAGGCCCTTCGACCGGTATGCCTACAAGGACACAGCAGGCCGATATCATCTCAACAGCGTATGCTTCACATGGTGACACCAAACATATATTACTTTTCCCTGCTAATCCAAGAGAATGCTTCCTGATGGCAGCACAATCTTTAGACCTTGCAGACAGGCTTCAAACGCCTGTATTCCTGATGTCAGACCTCGATTTAGGTATGAACGACCATGTTTCAGAACCCTTGGAATGGGATGATCAAAGAAAATATGACAGGGGTAAAGTTCTTACGGCAGCCCAATTGGATGAAGCTGAAGAATTTGGTAGATATCTTGATGTAGATGGCGATGGAATCCCTTACAGAACATATCCAGGGACCCACCCTACTAAAGGAGCTTTCTTTACACGTGGTACATCCAGGGATGAATATGCCCGATATACTGAACAGGGAGATGCTTATGTTCGTAACGTGAATCGCTTATCAAAAAAATGGGAGACGAGCAAATCATATGTTCCAGAACCGGAAATTTCAAATTCAACGACCAATTCCAATATCGCTATTGTCTATTTTGGAACTTCGACATATGCAACACAGGAAGCATGCGATATGCTCAAAGATAAGGGTATAGAGGTTAACAGCTTACGCCTCAGGGCCTTCCCATTTCAAAATATAGTGGGTGAATTCATTAACAAGCATGATCATGTTTTTGTCATTGAACAAAACAAGGATGCACAGATGAGATCCCTACTAATCACTGAAGAATCTATTTGTCCTTCCAAATTGATTCCAGTTTTAAATTATGATGGATTACCGATTACAGCAGATTACATATATAATGAAGTAAAGAGAAACGTTGAATCATTAACTAAAATACCCAGTGCTATATGAGTTATATAAAACCGGCATTCAGCCATCCCGATTCTCCCGTAAATGAAGTAGGATACAAGAAGGCAGATTATAGGGGAGCTGTCTCTACTTTATGTGCAGGCTGCGGACATGATTCAATTAGCGGCGCTATTATCCAGGCCTGTTTTGAAATGAGTATAGAGCCTCATCGTCTTGCAAAAATATCAGGTATCGGATGCTCATCTAAAACTCCAACTTATTTTCTTAGCAATTCTCATGGATTCAATTCTGTACATGGAAGGATGCCTTCTGTTACTACTGGTGCGAATCTTGCCAACAAGGACTTGATTTACCTGGGTGTCTCCGGAGATGGTGATTCCGCATCAATTGGAATGGGTCAGTTTGTACATGTAATAAGAAGAAACGTAAACATGACCTATATCGTCATGAACAATGGATGCTATGGTTTGACTAAAGGACAAAATTCTGCTACAGCTGACCTGGGCTCCACCAGTAAAGGTGGAGAAGTCAATCCCTATAATGCGATTGATCTTGCCAACCTTGCACTGCAATTGGATGGTGGATTTATTGCCAGAAGTTTTTCAGGTGACAAAGACCAGTTGGTACCACTCATCAAGGCTGCAATAAATCATCCCGGTTTTGCCCTGATTGATATCATTTCACCATGTGTGACATTTAATAACAATTCAGGTTCCACAAAATCATATGAATATACCAGGGAGTTTTCCAGGGAGACAGCAAAAATTGATTATGTTCCAGAGAAAGAAGAAATTACAGTCGATTATAAAGAAGGAGAAACCATTGATGTTGTTTTGCACGATGGAAGCTTGATACGATTGAATAAACCAACACCTGACTGGGATCCCGGTGACCGGATTTCAATAATGAAGAAAATGGTCAATGCCGAGTTGAAAGGAGAAATTTTAACCGGCCTGCTTTATATTGATCCTTATTCACAGGATCTGCATACCAGGATTCACACCACGGATACGCCTTTGAACGTTCTTAAAGAAGAAGATTTGTGCCCAGGTAATCAAATTTTAGGATCTATCAATCAAAGTTTCAGATAATACCTTAAATTCGACCCATAATAGAAATTTGTCATATGAAAGCAAGCCAATTATGATACTTGGAATACTAAAAGAAACAGGATCAGAACGTCGTGTATCCTTTTTACCGGAACATGTCGCTGGATTAAAAAACCTGGGCTTCAACAGCATACTTGTGGAGGCCGATGCAGGAAGACATGTCTTCCAAAGTGATGACAATTATAAAGATGCAGGTGCAGAAGTTTCAAATTTTGATACTATCACTGAAACTGCAGATGTCCTGGTCAGCATCCACCCGCCTCAGGCTGATAAAATGAAAAAGGGCTCTATCCTTATAACACAAATGAACCCTTTGGGTAGCCTTGAAGAAGTTCAATCACTCAAAGACAATGGCATCAGTGTGTTTTCCCTGGACATGGTTCCGAGGACTACAAAAGCACAGGCTATGGACGTCCTTTCTTCAATGGCGACTTCGGCCGGTTATAAGTCTATTCTTCTGGCAGCTCAGAATCTTCCCAAATTTTTCCCGATGTTCATGACAGCAGCCGGAACCATAGCGCCTTCAAAGGTATTGATCCTGGGTGCCGGGGTTGCAGGTCTTCAGGCTATCTCTACAGCTCGTCGCTTGGGCGCCGTAGTTGAAGCATTTGATGTACGTGCGGCAGCAAAGGAAGAGGTACTTAGCCTTGGTGCCAAATTTGTTGAAGTTGAAGGCGCAACCGATGATACTTCTGCCGGGGGGTATGCAGTCGAGCAAACTGAAGAATTCAAACAAAGACAATCAGAACTTATCCAGGAACATGCCATAAAATCTGATGTCATAGTCTGTACAGCACAGATACCTGGTCGTCCTGCTCCCCTGCTGATTAACGAAGACACAGTTAATAAAATGAAGCCGGGTTCAGTTATTGTCGACCTGGCAGCCAGTACGGGTGGGAATTGTGCCTTAACTGAAAATGATACAATGGTTGAAGTAAATGGGGTTAAGATTTTCGGTGATTCAAACCTGGCTTCAACGATACCCGGAGACAGCAGTAAAATGTATGGTAAGAATATGATCAATTTTTTCAAGGAAGCGATCGTAGATGGACAGATCAGCTTTGACTTTGAGAATGTAATACTTCAGCATTCATGCATTACGCATAATGGTGAAATCATTAGTCCAAGAATAATTGACAAATTAAATCAATAATAAATAAAGAATAATGGCAGAGATATCTCAACTATTTCTTTCTAACCAGGAATTCATATATGTAATTATCTTATCAATTTTCCTGGGTATAGAAGTAATTTCAAATGTACCTGCAATCCTGCATACTCCTCTGATGTCTGGCGCGAATGCTATACATGGAGTTGTTATCATAGGGGCAATTATTGTAATGGGGCATGCAGATCCCGGCAATACTCTAGCACTTGTTTTGGGATTTATCGCAGTAGTCCTTGGAACTCTTAATGTGGTTGGTGGATTCGTAGTGACCAACAGAATGCTTGAAATGTTTAAAAAGAAAGATTAAGACCTATGGAATTTATACTTGAAATATCGTACCTGATCGCTTCAATTACTTTCATCCTTGGGCTTAAAATGTTGAGTAGTCCAGAATCTGCCAGGTCTGGAAACCTGATTGCCGCTGCCGGCATGTTGATCGCAATTATTGCTACAATTGTTTTTCATAAAGATGGCGCAGGTCATTCCATTGGAAACCTGGGCTGGATTATTGCCGCTATGGCCGTCGGAACAGTGATCGGATGGTTGATGGCCGTAAAAGTACAAATGACTGCTATGCCCCAGATGGTTTCATTTTTTAATGGTATGGGAGGTGCATGTGCAGCATTGATCGCTCTTGTTGAATACAATACACATCCATCGCATGAAATGGGATTTCTTATAGTTGTTTGTTTAAGTCTGATAATAGGTAGTGTTTCATTCAGTGGGTCTATGATAGCTTACGGAAAGCTTGAGGGAAAAATCAAGGATATTTTTTCCAATGCCATGCCAATCATCAATGGAATCATCTTCCTGAGTATTATGGGGATGATGATTTATGGACTAATGAATCCTGTCTTGTTTGATGGCAGCCTGCTTTGGATTATTCTTGGAGTCTCCCTGTTCTACGGGATCATGTTTGTCATGCCTATCGGTGGTGCAGATATGCCGGTAGTTATTTCTCTCTTGAACTCTTTTACCGGTGTCGCCGCAGCTTTCGGAGGGTTTATGTATGACAATGCAGTGATGCTTACTGGTGGTATACTGGTTGGATCTGCAGGTACAATACTCACTATCCTGATGTGTAATGCGATGAACAGATCTCTTATGAATGTAATCATAGGGTCATTCGGAGCTGCTGGCGCAGCTAAAGGTTCAGGTGAAGATAAAGTAGCCAAAGAAATTACACTTTCTGACGCTGCCATACTTTGCGCATATGCCAATAAAGTGAGTATCGTCCCGGGATATGGTTTGGCAGTAGCCCAGGCACAGCATGTATGTAATGACTTTGAAAAGCTTTTGTCCTCCAAAGGAGTCGATGTCAGTTATGCCATACACCCGGTTGCAGGAAGGATGCCCGGACATATGAATGTATTGCTTGCGGAAGCTGATGTATCTTATGATAAATTATTGGAACTAGAAGATGCTAATGACGGCATAACAAGTACTGACGTTGCTATAGTTGTCGGAGCAAATGATGTGGTAAATCCCGCAGCTGAAGACGATCCTTCTAGTACAATTTACGGTATGCCTATCATCCAGGTTCACAAGGCTAAGAATATTATCATAATGAAAAGAAGTATGGGTAAAGGTTATGCCGGTATTGCCAACGATCTTTTCTTTGCTGATAATACAAGGATGTTATTTGGAGATGCTAAAGATTCTCTAAGTTCACTGGTAAGTGAATTAAGGTCTATGTAATCCTTTTATCAAGGGATTAAGCAAATTGTCCATACTCATAAATGTCATCTAAACATTTAGGAATAGTCACAACAGACTTTATTATTTCTGGATTACTTTTAAACGGCAGCTTGATTAACGGGCTAGAGACCTATCTGTGTGGTCCATTTCACTTCTATAGCCTATGTGACCAATGTCACTCTTAAGTATGATCTAAATTCTGATATTCGTTATTACCATAAATTATATTTGGTAGAGGCGACCTCATGTCTCCCTAAGGG
>JAHHJO010000324.1:0-3627 GCA_018680275.1 Bacteroidia bacterium | reverse complement strand
GGATATTACTGAACCGTCATGCTTTGGAGAGGACAATGGTATGATTGAGCTTACAGGAGTCAACAATGTATCTCCTCCCAGCCAGTTAAGCTTTGAAGGTGCCTTTACTACTCTGAATCAGTTTGGTGGTTTATCATCAGGAGAGTATTTGTTATCAGTCACAGACAGATTTGGTTGCAGCCATTCAGAAGGAATAGGGATCATGGACCCACCCCAATTTGTTGTAGAATTAGGCCCTGACCTCGAAGTTGACCTGGGAGAGTCAGTGATCATAATACCAACTTCAAACCAGGAAATCGGATCATATCTGTGGATCAGCCCGGATACAATATGCAAACAAGGTTGTGAAAGCCTTGAATTTATTCCGAATAACTCGGGCCAGGTTTTATATTCAGCCAATTCGTTTGAATCAAATTGTCCTTCCATGGATAGTTTATTTATTAATGTCAATAAAGTGAGGAAGGTCTTTTTCCCCAATATTATTAATATTTCAGACCAATTTGAACCAAACAATTCATTTGCCATTTTTGGTAGCAAACCCAATGTCAGAAACATTGAGTCACTTAAGATTTTTGACCGTTGGGGAAACCTCGTCTTTGAAAACAACCAGTTAGAAATAAATGATCCTGAATCGGGATGGAATGGTCTTATAAATAATCAATTGGCTGAACAGGGAGTTTATGTTTTCCAGGCTGTGATCAGGTTTCTTGATGATGAGTTGATTGATTATTCAGGTAGTTTTCTGTTGCTGAGGTGAGTCAGTAATATTCAAAAACAACAAAAAGAAATTTCATCTTTTGATGTATTTGGATATATACTCCTGGATCCATCCTTTCCTGACTCCGGTTTGCTTGCCGGTCAGCCTAACTTCACCATCATATTCCTGCCATCCCCAACAGTTGGGACAAGCATTTTCCTGCACTTTTTGTGCTTTATTGAATACACTAAATATTGATCTGAAGAATTTAGTTATCACTTTCATTTTTGTTTAAGTTTTTAATTATTCGTTTGAATACAGATTTAGTTAAGCGAACGAAGGCTTTGTTTTTGGAATCATAACCAATCCACTTGTAATTATTGCCATACGGACAAAGTGGAGCCCCGGCCGCATCCCCTGGTATAAGGGTGTAGCGACCAGGATTTTTATTGTACATAGCATAATCCACTTTATTAATGTTCATGTCCTTAAGTTTTAAACCGACACTTCTACCATAGCATCCAGTTCGTTGATTAATGTTTGTTTGCTTTGCAATCCAACCAGATTATTAACGACCTGTCCATCTTTTATAAAGAACAGTGCAGGTATACTTCTGACCTGGAATTCAGCAGCCAGTGAACTGTTTCGATCAACATTGACCTTTGCAATTTCTACCTGCCCGACATATTCTTTTGCTAATTCCTCAACTGTTGGAAGCAAAGCCATACATGGTCCGCACCAGCTGGCATAGAAGTCAAGTAAAACTGGTCGATCGGTTTTTATTATCTTTTGATAGTCCTGGATATTATTAATTTCTTTCATGATTATTATAAATTTTAATTATTGATTAATTCACTTATGATTTATTAAATGGAGGGTGCTATAGGAAAATCGATCTCAAACTTTGCGAGATTGTGGATATAGTTACTGATGGTTTTATCTCCAATAAGAATGACCACGTCCAGCATATTGGATTCATCATAACCCGCTTCAAAGAATGCGTCTTTGTCAGCTTCATTTACGCTTCCCTGATTATTGACAACAGCTGAAGTAAAGGAAGTAAGTGCATCGAATTTTTCATTACCGGTTGATTTTCCGGATCTAATTTCAATGATTTGATCATCTGTAAAACCATTCATTTTAGCAATTGCTGTATGAGCCGACAGGCAATATTCGCATCCATTGATCTGGCTCGTCACAAGATTTACTATTTCTTTTTCCTTATTGGAAAGTGTAGACTTTCTGCTATTAAGGTGGAGGTAGTCAGATAATGCAGTGTCGTTCTTTGCGTAGTAAGCATAAAGGTTAGGTACAAAACCAAGCTTTTGTTCCAACTGATCAAAAATCACCTGGTTCTTTTCTGAAACCTCTGATCTTTCCGGCACCTTAAATTCTGTTTGTGTTGCTAACATTTTTCTAGTTTTTTATTTTTTGAATGAATTATGATTCAAAGATGGCTTGATTATGCAGGGAGATGGTAGGTAAGATTTCCTTATGACTTGGCAATTATTCCCCTATTAGAGGAATTAATAAAAAACCATAAAATGAAATGTGAAAAGGGCTGAACAGAATTGCTGACAGAATCAGTTTTGTCTGAATTGGGAAGGTGAAATGCCTTCATGTTTTTTGAAGAATCTGCTGAAAGCCTGAATGTCAGTAAATCCAAGGGCATAACCAATCTCGGAAATATCCTGGCTTGTATATTGTAGTAAACGTCTTGCCTCTAGCATAATTCTTTCCTGGATAAACTTCAGTGGCGTTTTTTCACCAAGTTTTCTAAATGTGTTGGCAATAGTTTTCGGAGATTTGAAAAGCATTTCAGCATAATCCGAAACACTATGTTTTGTCCTGAAATGTTGTTCTACCTGGTAATTAAATTCCCTTACAAGATTATGCTGATCAGCATTCAACCTGTCAAGGCTTCCTTGTCTTTTATAAATCCTTGTACATAGGATCAGGATTCTCTTGAGCATCATCTGTAGCATTTCCAATTGTAATTCGTCATGCATCTCGAATTCAAGGGAAGACATTTTCCATGCTGTATCCAGAACCTCCAATTCGATGTCGTTGGCTTTTAAAATCGGAAAACCGGCAGCACCATAATATAAGATGCCCTTGCAACCAACCTCACTGTCATGATCCAGGATACAATAGAATTGCCTGTTGAATCGAAGCAGGTTCACAGTATTGATATGTTCGTATTCAAGTTTATGAAATTGGGTAAGGCAGATTATTTCATTTTTATTAAAAGTATATGTAATGCCGTCAATGAAGAGTATGTTGCCATCTGAGGTAAACCACAATAACCTCAGGGTATCCTTTTGTTGTTCCCGAAGGTGTCCACAATTGGTATCATTGATAGACTGAAGTTCGAAGTATTCATTGTTTCGTCCGCTAAATTTCATGCTTGATTAAGTGAAAATACTTTTTTATCTGATTTTATAACTGAACAAAATTTTGCCTATTCAGGTTGAAAATATTTTACATCTTGTATTTACTTAACAGCATACATTTTCATAGTCCCCCTGTTTTTTACTGCAAATTCCCCCCTGTAAGTAATGTCAAATTTATCTTTTACGATTTGGTAGGTTGTATCCGAGATATTGATCATTCCGATTTCTGCATTAGATTCCATACGTGAGGCAACATTAACGGCATCACCCCAGATATCATAGGCGAATTTCTTTGTACCAACCACACCGGCAACTACTGGACCGGTATTAATTCCTATCCGGACATCAAAACGCGTTTGCCCTTCCGGGTCATCATCTTTGGAGTATTTTACAAATTCCAGCATCTCCTGGGCTGCCATAATCATTTTCTGCGGGTGGTCATCTGAAGGGAATGGTAATCCACCGGCACACATATAGGCATCACCGACCGTCTTAATCTTTTCGAGCCCATGTTTTCCTACAATTTCATCGAATTTA
>JAHHJO010000387.1:0-2083 GCA_018680275.1 Bacteroidia bacterium | reverse complement strand
CCTGTATTTTATTGTGACTTAACTCAGTACCATCACCCAGTCTTTTTATCCATTCGGAAGAAAACCGGTAATGGTATCTTAACTCCTTGATACATTTCTGTGCAATCTCTGAAATTGTTTTATCCTTACTGTCCACCAGGAATTGTAAAACCGGTAAATAATAGGCATCAAATAAAAATTGCCTGGTGATGACATGCGCAAAGTCTTTATTCTCCTGCTCTACCAAAACGACATTCCTGTATTGAAATTCTTCTCTCATAAATGCCACAGAATCTTCGGTAGCATCTCCAACAGCTAATTCAGCAGCGTACTGAAAATATGAACGTACCTGTCCAAACAAGTCCAGTGATATATTGGTAAGTGCTATATCTGTCTCCAGGCTCGGACCATGACCACACAATTCGGACAAGCGATGACCAAGGATCATGGAATTGTCCCCGAGCATAAGCAGATATTCGTAAATATTCTTTTGCATCAGATATTTTTTAATTCTTTAGGAAGATCATAAAAGGTCGGATGCCTGTATATCTTATCCTTTGCCGGCTCGAATAATTCGCCACTATCTTCCGGGTTGGATGCAGTAATATATTTGGATTCCACCACCCATATACTGACACCTTCAGCACGACGTGTATAGACATCTCTTGCGTTTTCCAGGGCCATTTCGGCATCGGCAGCATGCAGACTTCCACAGTGCCTGTGTTCCAGTCCGTTTTTACTTCTGATAAATACCTCGAAGAGGGGCCATTGTTGTTTCATATTTAGTGAATAGTTTATTAGTTAAGGAGTTTATGAGTGATAAGTTATTTTGGTTCAATTCACTTTTTTACTCCGTAATAAATATTTTATATAACCGTTTATCATTTTCTTAATTTCAATTCCCAGGTTTTCAAATTCCACGAACTCTTCAGTTGAAATAAACTTACAATCAAGAGCACAAATAAGGTGATCAATGCTTTCTGTTATTGAACCTCTGGCCACCCGGCAGAATTGAATGTTTTCCTGAAAATGGTACCTTCCGTGACCTTCAGCAATATTTGCTGTTATTGATCTTGAGCTTCTTATTAATTGATCTGAAAGCCTGTACTTTTCCTCTTTAGGAAAGGTTTTACATAATTCATATATAATGTTTCTGAACGATCTTGCTTTCTGCCACAAAACCAATTCAGTAAAACTTTCTGAATGTTTTTTCATACTAATGGAACTCTATATTAAATGATTGATTGTCTCTTAAACTCTTAAACTCTTAAACTCTTAAACTCTTAAACTCTTAAACTCTTAAACTCTTAAACTCTTAAACTCCGCCCCCCTCGCCGAAGTTTTAACGAAGGCGGGAACCCGCAACCCGCAAACCGCAACCCACCTATCCAGCCTGCCTACTCCTCCGTTCTGCTTTCTTCTCCGCATACACCATAGCCGCTTCTCTTACCCAGGCACCTTCTTCATGTGCTGCGCGTCTTGCATCCAATCGTTCTTTATTACATGGGCCATGCCCTTTCACAACATTCCAGAATTCACTCCAGTCGATTTCACCGAAGTCGTAGTGGCCACGGTCATCGTTCCATTTAAGATCCGGGTCAGGAACCGTCAAACCCAGGAATTCTGCCTGGGGAACAGTCTGGTCAACAAATTGCTGCCGGAGTTCGTCGTTTGTTTTTCGTTTGATTTTCCACTTCATGGACTGGGCAGTATGCTTGGAATCTGTATCGCGTGGACCAAACATCATCAATGATGGCCACCACCACCTGTTCAGGGAATCCTGGGCCATCGCTTTTTGTTGTGCTGTACCCCTGCATAGGGTAAGCAGGATTTCATATCCTTGTCTTTGGTGGAAGCTTTCTTCTTTACAAATTCGAACCATTGCCCTGGCATATGGTCCATACGAAGTACGGGTAAGCATCACCTGGTTCATGATCGCTGCACCATCGACGAGCCATCCAATTGCACCCATATCGGCCCATGTGAGGGCCGGGTAGTTAAAGATACTTGAGTACTTGGCTTTACCGGAATGGAGTTGTTCTAGCAGTTCATCTCGGCTGATACCGAGGGTCTCTGTGGCGCTGTATAAATATAAACCATGACC